>CAIWGR010000378.1 GCA_903912275.1 uncultured delta proteobacterium | reverse complement strand
TTCATTTCCGCGATGACCTCGGCTGCCGGCCGGAGCTCGTTGAGCCTACCGACAATCTGACCGACGGGGGCCGCCACGAGGTCGACATTCCCGGTCTCCTTCGCATGACGATGGATACGCTCCACCGCCTCGGCCGTAAGCAGGAACTGCATCGGCATGGGGAGCGGATTGGGGTTGGCGGGGTTCTCCCAGGCCTCCGTCCACTTGGTGCGGAGCTGACGCGCATACTTGCCTGTGATGGCCTTGCTCCGGATGGTGTCCGACGAGCCAGCCTTGATGAGCTTGGAGGTAACAGCCGCGTCGATCTGGCCCTCGAAGGTGGTGAGCCACATCGAGCCGGTCCAGACAGCCTGCGCGCCGAGCGCCAGCGCAGCCACCATCTGACGACCACAGGCGATGCCGCCCGCAGCTACAACGGGTGTCGAGCCCACAGCGTCGACCACCTCGGGCACGAGGACCATCGAGGCGATTTCGCCCGTGTGGCCGCCGGCCTCGGTGCCCTGCGCGACGACGATGTCGACGCCGCCAGCAACATGACGACGGGCATGCTCCGCGGTACCGACCAGCGCGGCCACCTTCACGCCGCGACGGTGGCACTCCTCCACAACATCTGCAGGCGGCGTACCGAGCGCGTTCGCGATGACGGCGGGGCCATACTCAAGCCCAATCGCCACCTGTTTGCGGCTGACAGCGTCGGTCCACTCGGCCATCGCGTTCTGCACCGTGGTGCCGGGCGGCAGCGCCGGAACACCATACTGCACGAGCAGGTTGTCGAGGAACTCGATGTGCTCCTTCGGGAGCATCTTTCGGTAGTCCGATGCCGCAGCCATGCCGCCGCCGGAGGTCTTGTCGCCATCGGGCGTGGAGAAGCCGGAGGGCATCACAACGTCCAGACCCCAGGGCTGGCCGTCCAGGCGGGTCGCGATGCGGTCAAGCGCCCGCTTGAGGTCGTCGGGAGAGAAGCCGATCGCAGCCTGAACGCCAATACCGCCCGCCAGCGAGACCTCCGCAACAGCGTCCGGCCCGCGGGTGAAGGCCATGAGAGGAAAGGAGATCTTCAGGTCTCGGCAGAGCTGCGTGGGCATAGGGCACTCGGTGGCAAATGGTCTGGGGATGGAGCAAACTAGAACGCGTTCTAATCCTGCAGCCCGCCGCTGGCCAGAGGCAATCTTACCGACGCATCAGCGCTTCTCGGCCTCGCGGCGCCAGGCCTCCAGCAGACCCTCCCGGTAGGAGGGAAAGGCGGGTGCCCAACCGAGCGTGGTGAGCGTCGAGGCCTTGCAGCGTTTGCTCCCCTCCCAGAAGTCGCGGACGGAGGGCGGACAGTCCTGCATCGGCGCAGTTGGCGGCTGCGCCAGGCCGTGCTGCGCGCAGGTGAAGGCCACCACTTCCGTGATGGGCGAAGGCTTGCTGTCGCAGGCGATGACCGCGCCCGTCAGGCTCTGCTTCAAGAGCCCGAAGAGGGTCGCCGAAGCAATGTCGTCTACGAAGATCCGGTTGCTCCAGAGCGCTTCGTTGTAGATGCGATAGGAGCCGTCGCGGAGGCGGGGCAGCGTGGTCCGGTGGGGGCCGTAGATGCCGGGCAGTCGTAGCGACAATGTGTCGACGGCCTGCACCTCTCCCCAATCTGCGACGAGCTGTTCGGCCTCGAGGCGGAGTTTGCCGCGGGCCGTTCCAGCCACTGGCTCCGTTGCATCGTCCACCCAGTCGCCGACACCGCCGCCAAAGACACTCGTCGCCGACAGGTAGACCACCTTTCGGACGCGGCGTTCGCCGAGCCAGGAGAGCGCCCGCTCGAGCAGTGCGTGGGGCGTCTTGGTGGGCTCCGGTGCCAGCGAGATGACCACCTCCCATGCATCCGCGTCAGGAAGTGCGGGCAACGCGGCGTCGCGTGCGAAGTCGACCAGTACCGGCTCGATGCCGAGCGCAGCGAGCCGGAGCGCTTTGGCTGCATCGCGGGTCGTGCCCCAGACGACTCGGCCCTCGCGGAGCGCGGCCCGCGCGATGGCCTCACCGGAGTAGCCGCACCCCACGATCAGCAACGGCAGCGTTGACCCTGATACAACGCGCGCTGTCTCTTTGGGCTCCGCGGCCGCCGGTGCCACGCTGCCTGCCGGAGCCTCGGGCGCGCCCTCCGGCTCCAACGTGGCCACCGACAGCTGCGTCAGTTCGCCATCCTCGACCAGGCCTGTGCCGACGATGGCAAAACGGCCGGAGCGCGCGACGAAGGCGTCGACCTCCTCCTTCTGTCGTGGATCGAAGGCATGAACGACGGCGCGGGGAGCGCGCTCCTTCCGCTCGAGCGCCCGTCCTCCGACCATCGCCGCAAGGCGACCCGCATCTGGCACCGGCGCGGTGTAGACAAAGGTCTCTTCGGGGCGCGAGTGCACGGGGGCGCGAGGTGCGAGCAGTTCGAGATCTCCGAAGGCGAGATGGAGGCGGACGCTGGGGTTTGCATACTGCGCGACGCCAACCTGCCTCCGTGCGCGGAGCGCGAAGAGGCCCAGCGCTTTGCTCCGTGTGCCGAGGTGAACCCCGCGCCCCAAGGAAAAGAGCGAGACTCCGACCACGGTTCCGGCTTCGAGCGAAGGGAGCCCCATGTATTCGCTGATGCCGAGCCAGGCGAGGCTGCCGTCTGGATCGAGCCGCCGCGCGAGATCCTCTGGCAGCGCGTCACGCGGCGCGGCAAACCCCACCATGGCGCTAGGGAGCGTACAGCAGTCGAGGAAGACCCAGAGCGGCATGCCGAGCGCCGCAGCGGCTGCGGCGGGCTGATCGCTGCCGTCATAGGCGATGCAGTTGCCGCGATTCATCGCGAGGCAGAAGGCAGCATCTTCCGCCAAGGTTGGATCGTAGAAGTCCACGTCCAACCCCTCGGGCCAGACCAGCGAGGGGCGGACAAAGCGACTGCTGATGCAGAAGGCCCGGAGCGGAGTGTCTGCCGAAAGCGTGAACATCGGTCGCCACCCTTACGCGATGGCCGTCGTCTTGCAACCCGTCGTCTGCGGAACCTTGACCCGAGGCGGCGCATTTGCGAGAGGGCGCCCGCCGTTTCACCCGAGGCTACCATGGCAAACGAAGACGATTTCGATCAAGACGAGAAGTACGAAGACGAAGAGTGGGGCAACGAGGACATCCAAGACGAGCTCGGTTACTCCGCCTACGACTGGAGCCTGCTGCCGGCGGGCGAGGAGTTGCGCCACGACGAAATCATCGTCGCGACCGCAGACGACCTCAAGGCGATGGACCATTCGACCTTCACCGACCTGCATAAGTGGGCGGCTGCGCAGGTGCTGTACGATCACGAAGATCCGGCAGGTTACGCCCGCATCTGTCACGAACTGGTGATGGGCTCGGCGAACCATCCTGCACTCGACTACGGCGAGATCGCCCTCGAGCTCATCAACGACCTCTTCATCGAAGAGCGCTACGCCGAAGCGCGGGCGCTGCTCCCGACCGTCGAGCGGCTCAACCCCACGGACGACACCGTTCGCCCCCGGTTCGAGGCTTCGCTCTGCATCATGGAAGGCCAGGTGGACGAAGGTCTTCGCCGCTTCCAGGAGATGCTCGACGCCAACGAGGAAGACCCTGCTTTCATCCTCACCATCGGTCTCGACCTTATCTCCTGCGCCCGGTTTGCCGACGCCCTCGAGGTGCTCGAGAAGGCGCACGAGACAGCACTCCGCGAGTACGCCGACGAGGAGGAGATGCTCGATGAGATCGCCCGCGCTCGTGAGTATGCCCGCGAGATGCTTCAGGCGCGCAACTAGGCGCGACGCCAGTCCGGCGGAACCATCGCCCGGACCATGAACAGACAAAACCCGCCTCGGCATCGCCGGGCGGGTTTGTTGTTTCAGGCAGGCCCGTGAAGGCGCTGCGGCCTAGAACCGGGTGGCAGCGATGAGGCGGTAGCCGTGGCGCGTCTCCTTGAGGCCCGGCGCGTTGGCTGCCGTTTTGTCGGCGGCGATAGAGGCCTCAATCTTTGTCTTCGCATCGGCGGGGAACTTGTCGACGAAGAGCAGGGTCGCAGCAATCTCCGACCGGGCCTCCATGTTGTCGATGTTCAGGTTGTCGAGGAGCGCCGAGATGGCGGCCTCGTTTGCGCCGAGCCGGATGGCGAGCTGCCAGATGCCGGCAGCGCGGATGTTGGAGGTGGCGGTCGACATGAAGGAGTCCTTCTTGGCCTCCTCGATGCCCGACAGGATGGAGGCGAAGGCCGGCTCCTGCAGCGTCGCGGCCGGGTCCTTGAAGGCTGCCGTGTAGCAGGCCACGTCGTCCTGGCACTTGTCGGCGAGCACGAAGTAGACCTCGTCGGGC
>CAIWGR010000377.1 GCA_903912275.1 uncultured delta proteobacterium | reverse complement strand
TCCGCTGGGTTCGGCGTCGGTCCTCGACCCTTCCGTGACCGAACGGATTCAGCGCACGGTCCGCATCGAACTGCAGTCTGATAGCCCCGGCTCCATCACGGGTACCGTGTCTGACCGCTGGAACGGCCTCTATGATGCGCGAAGCGCCAGCGGCGTGCAGGTGGCGCAGTCCGTTGTCTTCCGTGGAAACCTCGAAGCTTCGTTGGTCGGCCCTGCGCGGGCACCGACAGCGGTCATCGTTGACACCAGCGATGCGCCGTCGGTCGCCCCCGTCTCCCTCCCTGCCTTGGACGCCTGTGCGGATAGCATGTTCGGTTCCGCAGGCTCTCCGACGCAGGCGTCCGGTTCGGGCGGAGAGATTTACTCCTGCGGCGCGGCTGGTGTCTCGGGCAGCGCCATCCAGAGTGTTGCGCAGTTTGCCGACGCTGCGACCACCGATGTGCAGCGGGCCTCGTGCGCGCTTGCTGTGGCGGAGGATTCGCTCGTGGGCGAAACGACGGGCGCTTTGTTGCTTCAGTTCTTCAATGGCGACGGTTCCACGCCTGGCAACCAGACGTTCAGCGAGTTTATGGCCGACTGTGCCGCGGGTACGGGCGGTCTCTGCCGGCCGAGCGCCAAGGTCCTCTGCGGCCGTCAGCTGCTGGCCTACGCCTACAGCGCGCCTGTGGTCGAGCTGGCCTCCAGTGCGGAACTGGTCGACGCCTACCAACGGGTGACGCGTGAGGCCTTCCTCGGTCGGCAGCTCGGCGCCTTCCAGACCGATGCCGACACCCGCGAGGCCTGGCTCAAGACGAGCGACTACCCAGCCATCGTGACGAGAGCTCTCCGCACCTTTACCTCCGGCCTGCTCACGGACTGGAAGTCGAATGTGCTCGATGTCCACCTCGCCGTCGTCGGCGGCCAGTACGATGCGTCGGGTCTCGCGATGCTGTCGCGCCAACTCACCGATCCCGCTGCCATTGATGGTCGCCAGCAACTCCTCTTTGAGATGAGCCAGAGCTGGCGCGGTGCCATGGAGTCCCTCACGCTGGGCACGCAGCGCTGGAATGCGCTGCTATCTGACGCCGGCGCGCGAGCTGCGGTCAGCGACGAGGTGGCAACCCGGTCGCTCGACCTCTATCTCCTCGCAGGTGTAGCCTCGAACCTCAACCTCCGCGCGGGTGCCGGCTTTGCAAATGCCGCCTTCGGTGCCGGCTTCGGAGCGCTCGCACGCGAGCAGCGCAAGCTGATCCTGCCCTTCGATGAGCTCATCTATGCCCGCGATGCGGAGGTGGTGGTCTCGAGCTCTCTTGACCCGCAGGATGACAACTTCAACCTGCTCGGTCGCCTCGAAGACGAGGCTAACAGTGCCATTGACGAGGCCGCCGGTTCGGTCAGCGCCATCATAAGCGAGGGAACGGAGCAGGAACTAACCACTGCGCAGATTCGTGACCGACTCACCAATGAGGCGAATGCGCTTCGGGACGAACTCATCACGATCTGCGGGTTGCCTGAAGGCTGCACGTCGGCCCAGGTGGGCGTCGTGCCTGGTTGTGATGTGAAGGTGGCGCCGGGCGAATGCGGCCTACGGATCCAGCAGGTCGACGGTATCGCGACGGTCGTGGGGACCAACGTCTCCGACGGCGCTGCAGCGCTCAATGCCGTGCAGCAGGCGAACAACGGCAAACTGATTGCGATGGCCGAACTGTCTGCCGCAGAATTGCGCGCAGAACTCGCCGAGTCCTCCGCAGCGGCCTTTGCGGATGTGATCGAGGAGTGGAACAGCAGTCGTCTTGCGACCACCTCCACCATTGATGACCTCATTGCCACGCGTAGCGCCCTCTGGAGCGCGAACCTCCAGGGACTCGCAGCGAACATCAAAAGGCGTAACGACGCCCGCACCCAGCTCGCCGAGGACGCGCGGGCGGATGCGGCTGCTTGGAACCAGCTCCGGCTCAATGGGGTCACGACCGACTTCGGCAAGATTCGGGCCTCCTTCGGGCTGCGTCGTTCGGCCGAGGCCGCCACGTTGGCGGGTGAAACCATCAAGCAGTTCTCCTACGCGGCCATCGCCGGACTGCAGCAGTGTATCGGCCCGACGAGCGACCCGAACTTCATTGCGCGTGGGGCGTTCGCGATGAAGGCGGCGGTGGCTTCTACGGCCGCATCCGCGACCGCTTTCGCTCTCAAGACGGCCGCCGAAGATCTGACGATACAGCGCGACCAGGCGAAGGAGCTCCGCGAGGCGAACCTCACAGGCCTCCGCGAACAAGACATCGCCGACGACCTGGTGACGCAGAACGAGATCGACACATTGCGTGATCAGGCCCAACTGGATCTCTCCACGCAGCAGATGGCAGAACTTCAAGTGGACCGCCTGATCGAGGCGCTCAAAGAGCGGACCGCGGGGGAGCTGGCCTATAAGCGAGACTTGACCGAACTTCGCGACCGGCGCGATGCGGCAAAGAGCGCGCTCAACGACCTCGCCGCGATCTCGCTCCGCGTGGGCCAGGCCGGACTCGGCGTTTCTCAAAAGGTGCTTGAGTACCTGCAGGTAGCGCAGCGGGCCGAGTTGCTTGCGGGGCGTCTCGCAGTACTCGAGGAGCAGCGGCAGAACATCAACCAGCTGCTCGGCAGCCCAGCAGTGGTCTTTGCCTGGGCCAACCGGCTCAGTGCTGCCGAGAGCGAACTCGAGCGGGCCAAGGTGGCGCTCATGAACTGGCTCGTCGGCATGGAATACTACGCTGTGCGCCCCTTCATGGACCAGCGCATTCAGATTCTACTGGCCCGTAACACCTACCAGCTCGAGGCGATCGCCGTCGAGATGACGCGGCTGCAGGGCGTCTGCGGCGGCGCGCTCAACACAGCCTCGGCGGAGGTGAGTGTGGCGCGGTTGAGCGGAGCCAACTTGGAGGAGAGCAACGCAGAAACGGCCGAGGTCGCCACCCCGAAGGAGATGTTTCAGGCACGGCTCCGGCGCGGCGATGTATCGGTAGACCGTCGCGTTCGGCTGTCCGCCGATGTTGCAGGCGCGGATGTCGCGACTCGGAGCGACCTCCTCTCTACGACCGTGACCCTCGATGTGGAGCGGTTCGCCAACCTCGGTTCGGCCTGCAACGCGAAGATTGTCTCCTTCGATGTAGAGCTTATCGGCGAGAACCTGGGGGCAGGGCTGCTGCCGACCGTCAACATTGTTTACGACGGCACCAGCAGCGTCCGCTCCTGCCAGCCGAACCTGACGGACTATGTTGCCCAGTTCGGTCCGGGCGCGACCGCCTTCGGTGAACTCACCAGCTTCCGGAGTCCTGCACGATCGGTATCCGTCAGCGCCGGTCAGGGGGTCTTCCCGACGGATGGCTTTGCGGAGGGCGGAAACAGGACGCTCAGCGGCCTTCCGCTTGCGAGCAACTACACCATCATCATCGACCCCACCGTCGGCGAAAACCGGAACATCGCCTGGGAAAACCTCGAAGATATCCGGCTGCGCGTGAACTACGGTTATCAAGACTTCTTTGTCCCAGATGTCTGTCAATAGCATGAAATCATTGGGGTAACGGCCAACAGGTCCGGGCGGTCCCAGCACGCGAACATCGTCATTGAATCTCTTCTTCCAGCGCTTCTCGAGCCTCGGTCAAACATGAAACGTTCCGTCATCCCTGTTTCCTCGTCCTTCTTCAAAGCGTCGCTCGTCGCGCTCAACCTTTTGGCGTTGATCGCCTGTAGCGACGACGGGGTCTCGACTCCCGCTGGTACGCCAGACGGCTCGGCAGAGGCGAGCGGTGATACCGGCGGTGCGGCCGACACAGCTGCAGACACGGCGGCCGACAC
>CAIWGR010000376.1 GCA_903912275.1 uncultured delta proteobacterium | reverse complement strand
GGGAGGCGCAGGCCGCAGCGCCGACGCCCGAAGAGGAGAAAAAGAAGAAGCTGATGCAGCTCCTCAACAGCCTCGACCCAGGCGACACCAACCTTCAGTTGCAGCAGGCACTCGAGAAGATGCCGGAGACCTACATCGAGAAGGAGTGGTGAGGATGCGCCGGCTCGCGCAGCGGTTCGTTCGCGGTTGCATGACTGCTGTTACCGTCGCCTGCTTGACGATGGGCTTTGCACAGCCCGCAGCGGCAGCGTTACCGTCCGACGCCGAGCTCCGCGTGAGCGGGCGACAGATCACCGCGGCAGACCTGATTCAGGTAGAGGTTGTGCTCCGCTCCGAGGGCTCCGTGGGCGAGCCTTCCGGAAGCGACTTCACGGTGGTGAGCCGCGGAAGTTCGACCTCGATGTCGTTCGGCATGGGCGGGCGCTCAACCGAGCGGACAACGCAGTTCCTGCTGCGCCCGAACCGGGTCGGCACGCTCACGATTGGTAGGATCGCCGTCCAGACGGAGAGCGGACAAGGCAGTACCGACCCCATCACGGTCGTCGTCACGCCTGCAGACCCGAACCGGCAACAGCAGCAACAGCAGCCGGCAGACCCGTTTGCCGCACTCTTCCCTCCCAATTTTCCACGGCTGGGCGGCCGCGGAGGGCAGCTCCAACAGCGGCAGCAGCAGCAGCTCCAGCAGCAGCAGCAGCAGCAGCAGCAGCAGCAGCAGCAGCAGCAGGAGCAGCAGCAGGCGCAGCAACAACAGCAACAGGAGCGGGCGCCGGAGTACAATGTTGGCGCAGCGCCGGCCCCTGGCTCCGACGCCATGATGGCTGCTGGCGTACCGGCCTCCTCCTCGGATGGCCCGGTGCTGGTCTCCTTTGTCTCCAACGCCAGCCCGGTCGTCGGCGAGCAGCTCCTCGTAGACGAGGTGCTCTTCAGCCCGGTCAACATGGTCGGCCTGCAGGTCGCAGACTTCTCGGAGCCCGACTTCAACGGCTTCTGGTTCGACGAGATCACCGATGCCCGCCTGGCGGGCCGCGGCAACACGCTGCGGTCGCGCCTCATCGGAGGCCGGACCTACGCCAGCACGCTCATCCGCTCCTACCTGCTCCTGCCGCTTCGGGCCGGCGCGCTTACCATCCCGCCCGCCTCCATCACGCTCGAGCTCGGAGGGTCGCGCGGCACCTATGCCACCAGCCCGGTCACCATCGATGTGACCGAGGCAGAGAGCGGGCGGGTAGGACAGTTCTCCATCGTCGCCACGCTCGACCACACAACGCTCCGCGCGGGAGACACCGCGCTCTATCACCTCGAGGCGACGGGCGTCGGCATCTTCTCCAACCTCACGCTTCCGCAACTCGCGCCCATCGCCGGCCTCCGCCTCGGCAAGCCTTCGGAGTCGCACACGCAGGCGCTCGGCGCGAGCGGCTGGATGGAGGGACGGGCCGGCGTGACGATACCGCTCGTGCCCGAACGCGAGGGTACCTTCGCCATCCCCGCGCAGCGCGTCGACTTCTACAACCCCTTCAGCAAGAAGACCGAGACGGCGACGACCGCGGCCTTCACCCTGACCGTCGACGGCCAGGCGCCAATCGCCGAGGTCGCTCACGCCGACGAGGGGTCGGGGACGCCGTGGCGCGACGCGCTTCCATCGCTGCGGCAGCCGGAGCAGTACGCCGCCACCCCCGCGGTCGTCGAAGCAATGCCCGGCGTCTGGTGGGCGGTCGGTCTTCCACCGCTTGTTGCCTTCTTGCTGGCCGCCGGCCGACGCATCCGCAACCTCCGCGCGAGTGGTGCCTCAGACCGGCGGCGGTCCGGCGCGCGCAAGCGGGCACTGGCCCGGCTCGAGGAGCGGGACGACGCAGCCGTTCGCATCCGCGAGGCCCTGCTGCTCTTCCTGCATGACCGCTTCGACCTCACCGCCAAGGGCCGTACGACGGCGCAACTGCGTGAGTGGGCGGTCGCCAACATCGGCGCTGCGGCGGCGGACGAGCTCGTTGCGCTACTCGCCTCTGCAGAGGCCGCGCGGTTCGCCGGCGGAAGCCTCGAGGGGCTCGAAGAGCGCGCCGCGCACTGGATTCAGGAGGTGGGCAATGCGGAGTAGGCTGACGCTGGTCTCATCGCTCCTGCTGCTCGCATCGACTGCGTTTGCAGCGGAGGCCCCGCCCGAACATGCGCCGATGCGACGCTCCCTCGGCGAGCTTCACGCCATGACCGCGCAGGCGCCTGACGCCGCCGATCTCTGGTTCGACCTCGGCATCGCGGAGGCAACCACCGGCTCGCTCGGACAGGCGCGGTTTGCGCTCGAGCGTTCGCTCTGGCTCGCTCCCTTCGACCGCGAGGCACGCGCTGCACGCGACCTCGTCACAGGTGCCGCACGACGTGCGCAGGCAGAGCGTTCGGGCGAGAAGTCGATCCAGCAGGGCGAGGCCCCCGCGATTGCCTGGTGGCGCGCCGCCGCGTCCCTCCCGCTGGGGCTCATGACCAACCTCGCGGCCGCGCTCAGCCTCGCGCTGCTCGGCACCTACCTCGCCGCGAACTTTGGAGGCAGCCCTCAGCGGCGCGAGCGAAGCCGCTGGGCCTTTATGGGGCTCTGCATCGCCCTCCCCCTGCTCGCTGGCATCACGCTGGCCGCTGGGTTTGGCCGCACGCGCGTCCAGCCCGCGGTGGTGCTGACGGCAGCGCCGCTGCCGCGCACGGGCCCTGACCAGCTCGCTACGCGCGCGAAGAACCATGGCATCTACGAGGCCAGCCTCGTGGCCGTGCTCGAAGAGCGCGCCGGCTGGTGCCGCATCGAATCGGCAACCAGCTCCGACCTCTGGCTGCCCTGCGAGCAGCTCGGCCGCATCAACGCGCCAACGCCGTAACGGCGCGGGCCGAAGCGACTAGAAGGTCAGTGTCGTGCCTAGCGACAAGACCTGAATGCCGATGTCGTAGGTGCCGTTGTTGACGGGGTGCGAGACCGAGACCGAGCGGCCGAGGCAGGCCTCGCTGACGGGCGTTGTGGTCCCGTTGACGAAGTAGTCGGCGCTGTTCACATCGGTCGGGGGAACCGCGCAGATCTCGAGCGGCAGCAGCGCCTCATACTTGCCGTTGGTGACCGTCCAGGTGGGCGAATACATGTAGGCGTAGGCGGCATCGATCGAGCCCCAGGGCAGGATGTAGCTGCCGCCCACGGTCAATCCGATGCGGTTGAGGCTGATGAAGTCGAGGTTGGTCCACTCCTTGGGGGTGGCGCCCTTCTCGTAGAAGCCGCCGGTGCGAAGGCGGGTCTCCGAGGTGGCCGACTTGGCAATC
Organism: uncultured delta proteobacterium; assembly: GCA_903912275.1. Lineage (GTDB taxonomy): Bacteria > Myxococcota_A > Bradymonadia > REDH01 > REDH01 > CAIWGR01. The sequence goes on along the minus strand of CAIWGR010000376.1, from coordinate 5,580 downwards.
CGCTTCTCGAAGCCGAGGCGGGCCGACCAGGCATCCTCAAAGTTGCGGTAGAGGTTGAGATTGGGGAGTTTGCGGGTGCCGATGAGCTGCTGCGCCGTGCTGCCTTCCGGGCAGGTGACCGACAGCGACTTCACATCGGCGGCCACGGAGGCTCCCGCCGCGTCCACACACTTCACATCCGAGATGCTGCCGGCCAGCTTCACGCGGAAGGCGTCCATGGCACTCCATCCCTCCCAGACATAGTCGCCCTCGACCGACCATGCGGGGCGGTCGCCGGGCAACGCGTCGGCATCCATCTGCTTGTATTCGGCGGCAAGCCGGACAACGGTCGGCATCACGGTGTCGAGGGTGGCGGCCTGGTCGGTCATGTAGAGGCCGATACCGGAGAGCCCATCGGGGAACTCAACATCGACCTCGCCCTTCGTGTGGAGTTTGAACTCCGGCCGAACGCTGGCGCCCAGCGACAGGTTCTGCGTCGGCTCCCAAAGCGCTCCCGCGATGAAGGTGAAGTTGTAGCCAAAGGTCTTGAGCCGGTTCGGCGCAATGAGGTCCCACTTTTCTTCGCTCTGAAAGCAGGCCACGCCAGGCGGATTCGCGGGGTCGCCGCAAACATAGGGCGTGCCGCCCTGCGAGGCGCCCTGAGAGCCGTCGCCATCTGCAGCGAGGTTGTAGTCCACCGAGAGCATAGGGGCCTGCAGGGTGAGGCCGAGGCTCAGCTTCGCGGGGTCAATGCGATAGGCGGCGGCGACGCTCGGGTAGACGAGCAGCACGCTCTGATCGATGATCATGTACTGCTGTCCAGCCTTGCTCACGGCCGTAGGGCTGGCGTTGGTTGGGCCTTCGGAGCCGATGGCGTCGGGGAACTTGCGGGCGCCGTGCGACGACGGTCCGTAGAGGCCGACCGCGAAGCCAAAGTTCTCCATGCCGAGGTTCGAGCCCTCGAAGTACATGGGGGCGGGGAAGAGGCGGGCCTCATTCTCGACGGGGTCGAAGGTCCACGTGCGCGGCTTGTTGTCCCGCCCACCCTCATCAAAGGTGTAGTCCTGCCGATCGAAGACCATTTTCTGATCGGTCAGGTTGAGGTTGAGGGTCAGTTTGTGGCGCTTGAGCCGGGTTAGGGCGGCAGGGTTGTAGTAGAGTGCCGAGGGCTCATCGACGCCGGCTGCATAGGCACCGCCACGACCAAGCGAGATGGTGCCGTTGTCGGGGTGCTCGAAGCCTGCTGCTCGGACCTCTGATGCCGCGCCGAGTGCGCCGCAGATTCCGAGTGCGATAAGCGAAATGTTACGCTGCGTCTGACGCATGATGCCTCCATCCCAAAATTTGAACGGAGCGGCTAAAGCGTGACCGAGCGGCGACGGTCAAGGCAGAACGACTAACGCGACGCGTTAGTCTGCGCTTTTATCCCTCTGCCGCCGCCTGCAGCGCCTCGATGGCCTGCGCAACGCGGCTGTTGGTGCTGGCCAAGAGCGCCTTGCACTGGTGGATGAGCACGGTGGCCCGCTCCACGAGCGGCGCGAGCTCGTCGACGCTCACCTCGCTGTTGTCGAGCCGCTGCACGATCGACTCCAGCTCTGCGAGCGCAGCCTCGTAGGAGAGGGGCTCGGTCTCTGCTGCCTGCTTGCTTGGGCTCATGGCTCTGTCTCCGCTGACGGTTTGTTGCTGCTGGAATGCTCGATGGTCTCTACCCGGCTGGTCAAACGACCGTCGCGAAGCTCCACGGTGAGAGCGGCGCCGGGCGCCACCTGATGCGTTGAGGTCAGTACTGCGCCCGATTCGTCCCGCAGCAGCGCAAAGCCGCGGCGGAGGATGGTGGCGGGGTCGGCCATGCGGACCGTCACCTCTGTCACTTTGAGCCGCTGTTCTGCACGCTGCACGGCCGAACGTGCCGCGCGCCCGAGTGCCTCGCCCGCGCGCACATGACGGCTCCGACGCTGGTCGATGAGACGCTCGGCACCGCGGGCCACAGACTGGCCGGCACGCTCGAGTTCCGATGCAGCGGTGCGAAGCCGCGAGGGCGCGCGCCCAAGCGCCCGCTCGAACCGGAGCAGCCGCTCCGAGGCAAGCCGAACCAGACCAGACACACGCACCGCGATGTTCGCGGCGCCGGTCGTCAGCCGATCCTCCGCGTCTACGAGCAGCTCTTCTGCACTCCGAGCGACGCTGTCGGCGTGGGCTGTGACGTCTGACTCGGCCTGTGCGAGCGCGTCGAAGACCGTGTCGAGAATCGCGGAGAAGGCCTCCGCCGCACGCGCATCTGCCTCGGCGACCCGCTCCGCAACGAAGCGGCCCGCCGCGGTCGGCGTTGGCTGCATGGTCGCGATGCTGTCGAGCGCGTTGGCGTCGTTCACGTGGCCAATGGCTACAAGCACCTTCACCGGGCAACGGGCGACGGCGCGACCCACGGCGAGGTTGTCCCAGCCGGCGAGGTCGCCCTTCCCGCCCCCGCCCCGCGTTACCACCACCAGGTCGAAGCGGTCAGCCTGTGCGCCAATCTGCGCGAAGGCCGCCAGCACAGTGCTCTCGAGTGCATCGCCCTGCACCCGAACGTCGAAGTCGGTGACAGCGAACCCATAGCCCGCGCCACTGAGCTGCTTGCGGAAGTCGGTGTAGCCGTCGGAGCCAACACTCGACACCAGCGCGATGCGCATGGGCAGCAGTGGCATCGGCCGCTCCAGCGCCATCCGCGTCAGCCCCTCTGCAGCCAGTGCGCGGAGCACCTTGTCACGCTGCAGCGCGATCTCGCCGAGCGATGCGGCGGGGTCGAACTCCTGCACCGTCAGTTCGCCGCGGCCCTGCTTGGTGTTGTAGGTAACCTTGGCCCGAACGCAGACGGCGAGACCGTCGGTCAGTTCGAGGTCGGCGTTGCGGAGCGGGCGCACGATGCGCTCCGCATCGGAGCCCCAGATGACCGCCGACATCCGCGCGATCTCTGTACCGCCGCCGTCCTGCTCAACGATCTCAAAGTAGACGGTCGCACCCTGCTTTGCTGCGAACCGAAACCGCGCGATGCCCCGCACCCAAACCGAATCGGGCATGGCCTTCGAGAAGGCCTGGCGCAGGTCGCCGGCGAGCTCGCTCACAGACCTGCCGCGAGCGGGCGGCGCGATCGCCACGGTATCGTCGATGGCGGCCGATACGGTCCCTACGCTCGTTGCGGCGCGCCACTCGGGGGGCATCGCAAAGCCGAGCGCCTCGAGCCGTGCCACCTTGGCAGCGTCGATGTCTTCGCGCAGGTGCCAGCCCTTGTCGTCGCCGTTGAACCTCGCGCCAAGCGCCTTGACGTCGTCCTTGCGCGGGTCGCCGAAGCGCAACTGAACGACAAGCTCACGCGTCGCTTCTTGGTATCGGATTGTCATCGCCCCTTCCCTACTCCCGCCCATCTTGGAGCATCAAGAAGAGAGTTTCAAGCGACTTGCGAGACCGAGCGAACCGCTCCCTCCGCATCACTTCCTTGCGAAGCGCCGAGCCCCGCTCTAACCCTTCACGGCACCTCACCCGGGAGAGAGACCATGATTGCGCCAGCACCCGACGGCATCACCGTCTACAGCACCAACTACTGCCCCTTCTGCACCTCGGCCAAGCGGCTGCTCACCTCGCTGCGCCTCCCCTTCGAGGAGGTCGACCTGACGGGCAACGACGAGGCTCGCAAGGCCCTCGTCGCGCGGACGGGCCTCATGACCGTGCCCCAAATCTTCATCGGTACGGCCTCCATCGGCGGCTTCACCGATCTCGATGCGCTCCAGAAGGCGGGCGGGCTGCAGCCGCTGCTCGATGCTGCGGGCATCCAACGCACCGACCGCGCCTAAGCCGCTCCGTGCGCGGCCCCTCGATGCGCATCGCAGCCGGCGCCATCGCGTTCGCCGCGCTCCTCGGCGCCCCGGCGCTCCAGGCCGAAAACCCGGTCACCCTGAAGACCTCCGAACTGCCGCGCGCCTGGACCTCTGAGGAGGCCGAAGCGCTCACCGCGGCCCTCGTGACCCGCTGCCTACCGGTGCGCGTCGTCGAGCCGCTGCCGCGCGGAAGCCGGCCCAAGGAGCTCATCATCGACGGAGTTGCGGTCTGGATGCAGCTGCCGGGCGAGACGGTAGGGCGGCTCGTCACCCCCTTCACCCTCGTCGCCCGCGCTCGCTCCATCGAGGTCTGGCTCGGCGGCAGCTGGCGGCCCGTCTCTGCTGCTCATGGCACCCTGCTCTACGACCTCGCGGAGCTTACCAGCGAGGCTCCGCTGCCCATCGAGGCGGCGCCAGCGACCGTTGCGACCGTGCCGCCCTCCGACCCAGTCTTCTACTCTGTCGCGCCCATCGCTCCAGGCGCCACGCCAGGCTCCGTTGCGGTCGTCATGGGCGACCCGCAGCCCGAAGAGCTCCGCTACTACGGACGCGCCTCGACCAGCCTCATGCGGGGCTACCCCCTCATCGACCGGCAGGGGCGCATCCAGGCGATGCTCTCCACGGCCTCTCCCGACGGGGATGGCGTATTGCTGATCGGCGCGGACCGCATCGCGGAATGGCACGAGGCGTGGGAGCGACTCGACGGCATCGCCGGACTCAAGCCACGCGTGACGCGGAAGACCGAACAGCTCTCCACCCCCGACCGACGGTGAAGTTCGAGCGGGTCCGGCGCGCACTCGCGCAGCGGGAAGGGGTGGTCGTCGCCTGCTCCGGCGGCTGCGATTCGATGCTGCTCGCCGACCTTGCACGGCAGGCATGTGGCGCCGGTCTGCGACTCGTCCATGTGAACCACCACCTGCGCCCGGACGCGGTCTCTGACGAGGCGCTGGTGCGACGCTGGGCGGCACAACATGCACTGCCCCTGCAGGTTGTGCACCTCGACCCCGCGACCCTCCGCGTCCACCGCGACGGCCTCGAAGGAGCAGCGCGCGCGGCCCGCTACCGGGCGCTCCTCGACCACACCCCCGCGGGCTGGACCCTGGCGACCGGCCACCACGCCAACGACCGGCTCGAGACCCTCCTCCTCCGACTCCAGCAGGGTGCAGGGCTCGGCGGACTTGCAGGCCCGCGGCCTATGCTGAAGCGACGCGGCCACCCCATCATCCGGCCCATGCTCCACCTCTGGCGCGAAGAGGTTGAGGCCGAGGCCGCACGACGCGCCCTCCCCTTCGCGACTGACCCGAGCAACAGCGACCTCACGTTCGACCGGAACCGGCTCCGTCATGCCGTCATCCGGCCCTGGCTCGAGGAGGCCTCCACCGGCCCCCTCGCCCGCTCCATGTCACTGATCGCTGAGGAGCGCAGGCTGCTCCATCAACTGCTTGCAGCCCGGCTGGATGAGGTGATGGAGCCGGCGGTGGGCGGCTGGAAACTCCCCCGCGCGACGCTCACCTCCAGCCCCGCGCCGTTGGCCGCGGCACTGCTCCGCGAGGCGCTCCGACGCGGGCCGTTTGGGCGCCCCAGCGCCGCCTTCGTACGGAGCCTGGTCGCCCGCGCCGCCCGACCAGGCCCCTTCGAACTCCACGGCGAAGGGCTGACGGTCCGCGCCAGCCGAGACTGGATCGAATGGTCCAGCCCCAAACAATCGGCCTGAACCCGCAAACATTGTGGCCGGAGTGGTTGCAGC
>CAIWGR010000375.1 GCA_903912275.1 uncultured delta proteobacterium | reverse complement strand
CTCCTGGGGAAACCCCGCGACCGCCGAACCTTGAACCTCGCTCGCCATACCTCGGCCTCACTGCTCCCCTCTGAAGACCCAACGCCTACCACAGACAAGGCGGACCTGCCACGCCCCGTCCTACTCCACCGTCTCGGCCGTCTGGGCGATAGCGCCCGTGAGGTTGCAGCGTTCACCCACACAGCCAAGGTGGAGCGTTACCGCGGAGGCGGCGAGCGCGGGCGGCAGGCGGAGTTTGGCGAGGAGCCCTGTCAGACAGGAGGCTGTATCTGGGTCGACCGTCGGCTCCGACGTGCGCCAGGCCGGCTCGCCTTCGGGACCAAGGATGACCTGAGCACCCCACGCTGCAAGCGCGGCGGCAGGCTGTTTCGGCAGCGTTGGACAGAGGGCGGCGACGTCACCCAGCCCGGCGATAGACGAGGCGAGGTCTGCCGCTGTGGGCTGATCGGGGAGCGGCGGCTCGACGGGCGGCGCCCCTCCGCCAAGATAGTAGCGCCGCTGCAGCAGGCGGGTGGAGGCGCTGCGGGCAAACTGGAGCTTCAAGAGCGCGGCCGAGACACAGGCGTCCTGAGGCTGCGGGACGGGCGAGCCCGCGAAGGAGGTGGCGGCGGCGCGCGCGGGCCGACCCGTCGGCTCGACCTCCACCAGCACGCCAAGGTAGCCGGCGCTGGCGCCGAGGTTCGGCGTGGCGGCAGAGCCCTCAAGGTCGAGGCAGGCTTTGGCAGCAGAAACGAGGCCGTTCAGAACCACCCTGTCTTCGCTCACGACAGGCATTTCGCCGAGCTTCCGGTAGGCGGGCGGCAGCGCGGGCGCATCATGCCCCGGCTGAACGGCAGCGTGCTCGTGTCCCGACCCGGAACCTTCGCGGTCGAGTTCGGCCGGACGAGAGGCCTGCTTCATGAGGAGCACCAGCGCAGCCGAGGCGGTGACCACGAGCACAACGACGGCGATCGCCAGCCAGGGGCCGCCGTTGTGCCCTTCTCCCGATGTGTCGCGCATCGCCTTCCTGCTCCTTGCGCCCGAGCGGGCCGCCGAGGCTGGCACTAGTGGCGGTTGGCGGCGCGGTCGAGCGGTCTAGGCGAAGGTGCCGCGGCGGCGGAGCTCTTGGTAGCAGCGGGCGCAGGCCCGCACATCTGCAATGGCCTGGTGCGCGCCCTCGAAGCCCTCTCCGAAGAGGGTCTGGTGAAGTTCGGTCAGCTTCGGCCACTTGAAGCCGTAGAGGCCGGGGAGCCGGCAGATGTCTACGGTTGTGGTCATGGTGCAGCGGTGGGGCAGCCGGTCGAGCGGATTTTCGCGACCCGCGCGCAGGAACTCCGCGCCGAGCACCTTCTCGTCGAAGGCGATGTTGTGCGCGATGAGGAGGCCGGCCTGGTCCATCGCGGCGGTCACGAGGTCGAGCACGGTCGAGAGCGGGAGGCCCTCTGCGAGCGCCCTCTCGGTCGTGATGCCGTGTACACGGGCCGCTTCGGCGGGGATGACGAAGCCGTCGGGCCGGATGATGTGCTCGGCCCAGCCGACCTCGCTGCCGGCGTCATCGCAGAGCGTCCATGCAATCTGCACCACGCGGGGCCAGTTCTGGATGTCGGTGATGGGCGCCTTGTAGTTCCGGGGAACGCCGGTGGTTTCGGTATCGAAGATGAGATGCATATGGAGACTCTGGGGGTGACTG
>CAIWGR010000374.1 GCA_903912275.1 uncultured delta proteobacterium | reverse complement strand
GCGCCGCTGTCGGTGGTCTCCTCCGCGCCGAGGTCCTCAGCCGCATCGCCCTCGGCGTCCGCATCACCGATCACCTCGCCGCCGGCGCAGGCCGCGAAGAACAGCCCGCCGCAGAGCAGCATCGCGAGGCGCATATCGAGCCCGTCAAACAGCCTGGTCATGCCCATCGGAACGACTCCATCGTAGCGGCCTCGTCCCAGCGAGGCGCGAATCCCGTGGCGGCGACGAAAGGCTCCGCCGACACCACAATCGGGTACTTTACATGATTGACCGCCGCCGCAGGCAAGTTCGAAAAACCGAACCGGCCCGTCAGGTGGCCGAACATCGACTCGGGGATCGGAATGTGCGGCTTGCCCACCGCGCGACAAAGCACCGAGAGCGGCACAGGATGGGGCCCCGCCACGTTGAAGACGCCGCGAAGCTTCTTCGTCACCGCCAGCACCACCGCCTCTGCCGCGTCGTGCTCGTGGATGAACTGAAACAGCGGATCAAACCCCAGCACTGCCGGCACCCGCTTACCGCCCAAGAAGCCGGCCAGCGTCCCGCGCCGTGACGGACCGAGCGTGTAGACCATGCGCAAGACCGCGGTCTTCATCTTCGGCATGCGCCAGAGCGCCGAGGCTGCGTAGAGGTCGGCGGCCACAAGGTCGGCGAGGTCGGGGAAGGTTGAGCCGCCCAGCGGCGGATCCGACTCGGTGTGATAGAGCGTCGAGTCGGCCGCGGCGCCATAGACGGTGTGCCGGCCCACAAAGACAGCCTGCTTCACCCCGTAGGTCTCGCAGTAGTCAAAGAGCCGCCGCGTGCCTCCGAGGTTTGTCTGGTAGCGCTCCTCGTGCGGCGCAGAAAAGTGGGTGACGGTCGCCATGTGAATCAGCACGTCGGGCCGATGCACGCGGAAGACCTCCTCGGCCGGCCGCTTGCGGATGTCTGCCTGAAACATCGTGATCCCCGCGGGCGCATCGGGCCAGGGCCGCCGGTCGAGCCCGAGCACCGTGTGGCCACGCGCCGTCAACAGCTCCGCGACCATCTTCCCCAGCGCACCCGTGATACCTGTGATCAGAACCTTCATCGCGACTCCTGTTCTGCTCAGCGGAGGTGGTTGGGCATGTCGTTCGAAAAGGGGAAGGGCATGTCGCGCCCTGTCAGGCCAACCCGCATGAGCTCCTCAATCTGCTCGCGAACCGCTGCAACCTGCACAGCAATCACGTCGTCGGGTTCGCTGCCGTCGCCTTCGAGGTACATCGGCTGCCCGAAGACCACCTTGCAGGGCACAGGAAGCGGAATCGGCAGAAGGTAGGGCGTGATGGGCAGGTAGGGCGCGCCCAGCAGCTTGGCGAGCCGCTTGGCATGCATCACCGTCGGCACCGCCTCCTCGCCGCCAACGAAGGCGAAGGGGATCACAGGGCTCTTGGTCCGCATCGCAAGCCGAGCAAACCCGGTACCAAAACGGACGAGCCGGTAGCGGTCACGGAACAGCTTTCCCGTCCCTCGCGCACCCTCTGGGAAGGCGAGCACAATGCGCTCGTCGCGCAGGAAGCGATCGGCATGCTCGGGCAGCCCGGTCACATGGCCGAGCCGCGAAAAGAGCGGCGAGATGAAGGGCCACTTCTGCGCAAAGTACTCCACCATCCCGTGCGCATGGCGCGGCGGGTCGTGGTCGAAGAAGAGCGAGGCAACCACCATCGCGGCGTCCAGCGGAATTCCGCCAGAGTGGTTGCCGATGAGCAGCGCCCGGCCCGCCTTCGGCACGTTCTCCATGCCCTCTACCTGCACCTTGAAGTAGTGGCGGTAGAGCGGCTTGATGGTGCTGTAGAACCAGGCGAGGTGCTCGCGCGAGATGCCATACGGGTCGATGCCGTAGCGATTGAACGGCAGTCCAATGGACTCCAGCCGCTCCTCTACCTCTTTGTCGAACG
>CAIWGR010000373.1 GCA_903912275.1 uncultured delta proteobacterium | reverse complement strand
CTCTTCTCCCGCGGCCTTAGTCGGGCATCATGAATGTGAGGTTGAGCATGACGGGGAAAACCAAGGAGCTGCCTCCCTCCGTGGTTTCCGCCGCGGAGAAGGGAAGGAAGGCGCGGGCCTCGATGGTGAGGCGGTTCTGGTAGGTTCGGAAGGCCTCGAAGCCGCCGCTCACATAGGCGCCGAGGGAGCCGTTGCTTACGTTGTCGTTGGCGAAGCCCACGTAGGCGAGACCGCCGCCGGCGAAGGGGGCGAAGTCGGCTTCGCTGAAGAACTTGCGCCCGTCGACAGAGATGCCCCCCAAGGCGGGAGACTCGATGCCGAAGAAGCCGGACATGCCCGCGGCAAAGGCGGGTGCCTGATACTCCCACTTTCCGATGAGACCGGCGCCGTTGGCGTCGCCTTTGGCGCCGAGGAGGGAGAGGCCGAAGAGGCCAGCGCCGAAGAGCGACTCGCCATCCCGCTTCTTATTGGCATACTTGCGGTTCTCTTCGCGGACGAGGTTGTCCACGGTGGCGCTTGCGGCGAAGGGCTTGCCCGTGGCGACAGCCTCACCGATGCGCGGCGCGGCGATTGCGATCTCTTCGATGTCGGCGAGTTGCACCGAGAGAGACTTGTCGGCCTCGCCGGCGCGGATGGTGCGGACGGTGAGGATGGCAATGCGGCCGAGGCGGCCCATGTCGACCCGGTAGCTGCTGCCGTTGTTGGGCGAGACGCGGCTGGTGATGGCGCCGCAGACGAGCTGAACTGCGGTGGCGGCGTTGTCTGCGGAGATGCCGTTGATTTCGCCCGCGGCACACTGTGCAACGGATTGGTCTTCTCCTGTGGCCTGGGCGAAGGCGACCGCGGGGAGCAGGGAGAGCAAAAGCGCGCCAGCGAGGCGAGAGAGATTGACGTTCATAGGACGACCTCAAGAATGAGCGAGAGAGACAACCTAGCCTACCCGACGGGTTCGACCAAACGACAACGTATTAGGGTTGCTTGCAGATCTCTCGGATCTGCTTGCGGTGGATCTGGGTGTGGGTGCTCATGAGCCAGTACCACTGGCGAAGATTCATGGAGCCGAACCAGGGATGGGGATGGGTACCTTCTGCGGCGGTGTCGGCGACAGCGCTCCGAAGCCTTGAATGGAGATCGTGCGAGAAGGCAATGTATTCGTCGATCGCTGCCGCATGGTTGCGCTCGAGCTCGGGTTTGACGGCGGCGGTGTCGGCGGGCGGCAGGTCTGTTCGGCCCTCGCTGAGTGCGACGATGAGCTGCTCGACGCCTGCGCCGACGATGGTGAGGTGGCGGGCCGTCATGGCCACAGACCAGAAGCGGGATGAGTCTTCGAGGCCCTGCTGCGGCGGGACGAGCACGCGGGTGGTGACATCGAAGCGGGGGATCTCACCGAGCTCTTTGATGAGCTTCGTGTTGGCCGCGAGCCAGAGCCGCTCGGCCTCGTCGAAGGTCATGGCGCGGAGCTTGAGCGGCTTGACGAGGTAGCGCAGTGCCAGCCGCTGCAGGAGCGGGATGCCGGCGCCCGGCGGCGCAAGGAAGGGAGGGGACTGCTGCATGTGTGTCTCCGACGAGGCGATCGCGTTGACGGGACTTGGCAGAGGGTGGGCGGCGGAGCAAGCGGGGTGTGGTGGGACGAACAGGCGGACGGTGATGGGCCTGCACGCCGCTTCCGGTTGAAATGCACGGGGTGCAGGACTACGCAGTGGCTCTGTGAATGACCGTTCAGTCATGCGGTCAAACGTCTCCGACAAACTTGGGCAATCGGCATGAAGCATACGATTCGAAAGGCGGCAGTTCTTGGCGCGGGTGTGATGGGAGCGGGCATCGCGGCCCATCTGGCGAATGCCGGCATCCCGGTACTGCTGCTGGACATCGTTCCCCCGAAGGCGGCGCCGGGTGAAGACACCTCGTCGAAGGCCTTCCGCAACAAGTTCGGCGCAGGCGCGCTCGAGCGGTTCAAGAAGACCAAGCCGGCACCGCTGTTCACCGCGGCCCACCAGCGGCTCATCACCATCGGCAACCTCGAGGACGACCTCGCCCTGCTCGCCGACTGTGACTGGATTGTGGAGGCCGTGACCGAGCGGCTCGACATCAAGCAGGCGCTCTTGGCCAAGGTGGAGTCGGTTGCGAAGCCGACGGCCATCATCTCGTCGAACACCTCGGGCCTCTCCATCTCGGGCATGCTCGAGGGTCGCACCGACGCCTTCAAGAAGCGGTTCTGCGTGACCCACTTCTTCAACCCCGTGCGCTACATGAAGCTCCTCGAGCTTGTGGCCGGCACGGAGACCGCACCCGACGTTCTGCCCACCATGCATGCCTTCGGCGAAGAGAAGCTCGGCAAGGGCATCGTCTACGGCAAGGACACCACCAACTTCATTGCCAACCGCATCGGCGTCTACGGCATGATGCAGATCATGCAGGAGATGCAGGCGGCCGACCTCACCGTGGAGGAGGTCGACAAGATCTTCGGGCCTGCGATGGGTCGCCCCTCGTCGGCTGTCTTCCGCACCGCCGACCTCGTGGGCCTCGATACCTTCGTGCATGTGTCGCAGAACTGCTTCGACACGCTGCTCGACGACCCCGAGCGCGGCATCTTCGAGATCCCGGAGTTTGCGAAGAAGATGGTCGCCTCGGGCCAGCTCGGCGACAAGACCGGCCAGGGCTTCTACAAGAAGACCCGCGGTGCCGACGGCAAGTCGGCCATCCTCGCCTACGACCTCGTCACGGGCGAGTACCGCGAGCAGAAGAAGGTGCGTTTCGACTCGCTCGGCGCGGTGAAGCCCATCGAGGAGACCGGCCCCCGCATCAAGGCGCTGCTCGGCATGGAGGACAAGGCCGCCAAGTTCGCCAAGCGGGCCACGCTCGCGGTGCTGGCCTACTCGGCGCTCCGCATCCCCGAGATTGCGGACGACGTGGTCAACATCGACCGCGGCATGCGCTGGGGCTTCGGCTGGGAGCTCGGCCCCTTCGAGACCTGGGATGCGCTCGGCGTTGCCGAGACCGTCGCGGCGATGAAGGAGCAGGGGCTCACGGTTGCGCCGTGGGTCGACGCGATGCTGGCTGCGGGCCGCACCTCGTTCTACGCCTACGACGGCGCCACGCTCACCTACTGGGACATCCCGACGGGCGCGGCGAAGGCGGTCTCCACCAACCCCCGCGCCCTCACCATCGCCCACCTTCGTCGCACGACGAAGAAGGTGAAGGAGAACTTCGGCGCGTCGCTCTGGGACATGGGCGATGGCATCGCCTGCGTCGAGTTCCACACCAAGCAGAACTCCATCGACGACGACATCGTCCGCATGCTCGACGAGGGTCTGTCGATTGCCGAGCGCGACTTCCGCGGTCTGGTCATTGCGAACGACTCGGAGCGCTTCTCGATTGGCGCCAACATCTTCGCCCTCTTCATGGCGGCGCAGAACCAGCAGTGGGAGGGCATCCGTGAGCTGGTGACCAGCTTCCAGCGGGTGAACCAGCGGCTTCGCTACTCGCCGATTCCCGTTGTCACGGCCCCCACGGGCCTGACGCTCGGCGGCGGCGCCGAGGTGAGCATGGCGGGCAACGCGATTCAGGCGAACAGCGAGCTCTACATGGGCCTCGTCGAAGTTGGCGTTGGCCTCATCCCGGGCGGCGGCGGCAACCTGCAGCTGCTTCGCAATGTCTATGGCCCCGTCGCGACCGACCCCGACTTTGACGCCATGCCCTACCTCAAGAAGGTCTTCCTCACGATCGCCACCGCCAAGGTTGCGACGAGTGCGGAAGAGGCGCGCGACTTCGGCTTCCTCACGGCTGCCGACGGTGTCTCGATGAACCGCGACCTGCAGATTGGCGATGCGAAGGCGCGGGCCATCGGCATGGCGGAGTCGGGCTTCCGCCCGCCCCGCCCCACCTCGTTCCTGCTCCCGGGCGCGAACGGCCGCGCGACCATCGACATGTTGCTCTACGACATGGAGGTCAACGGTCAGATCTCGGCTCACGACCGCCTCATCGCCAACAAGCTGGCCTACGTGCTGACCGGTGGCGAGACCTCGGCGACCTCGCTCGTGAGCGAGGAGCGGCTGCTCGAGCTCGAGGCCGAGGCCTTCCTCAGCCTCTGCGGCGAAGAGAAGTCGTTGGCCCGCGTGCAGGCCATGCTCGCGACCAACAAGCCGCTCCGTAACTAGCTGTCGGCCCGGTCGGGCCCGCCTTCTTTTTCTGCAAACCAAGTGACGAACCGGGGTGCCTCGCGCACCCGGAATGGAGACAAGACGATGAGCCAGCGCGTAGTGATTGCCAGTGCCCTTCGAACCCCCTTCACCCGCGCCAAGCGTGGCGAGCTGAAGGACACCCGCCCCGACACCATGGCCGCCTGGGCCATCCGCGCTGCGGTCGCCGCGGTGCCCAACCTCGAGGGCGCCGAGATTGAGGATGTGGTCCTCGGTTGCGCGATGCCGGAGGCCGAGCAGGGGATGAATGTGGCCCGTCCCGCGGCGATGCTTGCCGGTCTCCCCGACTCGGTCGCGGCGCTTACCATCAACCGGTTTTGCGCCTCTGGCGTGCAGTCGATTGGTCAGTTGGGCCAGGCCATCCGGTCGGGCGCCATCGACATCGGCGTCGCCGGCGGCACCGAGTCGATGACCATGGTTCCGATGGGCGGCAACAAGCCCTCTGCCAACCTCGAGCTCATGACCTCCCATCCCGAGGTCTACACCATGATGGGCGCGACCGCGGAGAACGTGGCGGCCCGTTTCGGTGTGACCCGCGAAGAGCAGGACCGCTTCGCCTACGAGAGCCAGCGCCGCGCCGGCGAGGCCCAGGCCGCCGGCCGCCTCGACGACGAGATCTTTGAGATCACGACCTCTTGGTTCGACGGTGATGAGGCCAAGATTGTTACGCTCAAGCGCGACACCATCATCCGCCCCGAGACCAGCTACGAGAGCCTCGCGGCCCTCAAGCCGGCCTTCCGCGCCAAGGGCACGGTCACCGCGGGTAACGCGTCGCCGCTCACCGACGGCGCCGCCGCGGCGGTGATGATGAGCGAGAAGACCGCCATCGCCAAGGGTGTCACGCCGCTCGGCTACTTCGTCGACCTGCAGGTGGTGGGCGTGCCGGCAGACATCATGGGCATCGGCCCGGTGCCGGCCATCCGCAAGCTGCTCGCCAAGAATGGCCTCAAGATCTCGGACATCGATGTCTTCGAGATCAACGAGGCCTTCGCCGCGCAGGCTGTCTACTGCGTGCGCGAGCTGGGCATCGACCCCTCCAAGGTGAACCCCAACGGTGGCGCCATCGCGCTCGGTCACCCGCTCGGCGTCTCGGGCACCCGCATGACGGCGACCCTCCTCCGCGAGCTCAAGCGCCGCGGCGGTCGCTTGGGTGTTGTGAGCATGTGCATCGGCGGCGGCATGGGCGCTGCGGCCCTCTTCGAAGTGGCCTGAGCGTGACGCTCTCGGGCGCGGCCTCTCCACTGATCGAGCGGCTCGCCTGGGACTCGGCGCTTTTCGATCTCGCGCTCTCGTGCGCGGGTCTGGCGTGTGACCTCCGCAGGGGGGTTCGCGCATGGCTGTGAGGCCGCGCATCGCGCTGCTTGCGTCGCACCGTGGCACGAGCGCCGAGGTGGTGATGGAGGCCTGCGCGTCGGGCGCGCTCGCGGCGACAGTGGCGCTGGTCTTGACCAACAACGCGGGCGCCGAGGTGCTGCAACGGGCTGCTCGCTTCGGGCTGCCCGCGGCGGTTGTTGGCGGTGCGACACTGACGGAGGAGGCGCGCGACGAGGCGATGGTCGCCGCGCTCGAGGAGGCCGGAGCGGACTGGGTGCTGCTGCTCGGCTATCTGCGCCGGCTCGGGCCGCAGGTGCTTGCCCGCTACGAGGGCCGGCTGCTCAACACCCACCCTTCGCTGCTGCCGGCCTTTGGCGGCGCCGGCATGTATGGCCTGCGCGTACACGAGGCGGTGCTGGCGAGCGGCGTCGCGGAGACGGGTGTGACGCTGCATCGGGTGACCGCGGACTACGACGCGGGCGCGGTGGTGGCGCAGCGGCTGGTGGCGGTGGAGGCGGGCGACACGGCCGAGTCGCTGGCTGCACGCTGCCTCGCTGCCGAACATGCGATGCTGCGCGAGGAGCTCCCGCGGCTGCTCGGGCGCTAGCGCATCTCTTCGACGAGCCAGCTGTGGAGCGGTGCGAGGCTGGTGAAGGCCTCGGTGAGGATGCCGATCGCGCCGGGCTGGAGGAGCTCTTCGACGGGCCGCGGCTTGGAGGAGGCGTAGAGGCCGGAGTGGCGGAAGAGGTGGCTGTGGGGCAGCTCTGCAGGCCAGCCGCGGGGCACCCGCTTGGCGGTGGCGCCTTCGATGGAGAAGCCGGCGGCCTCCACGCGGGCGCAGGCCTCTACAAGCGCTGCGGTCGCGGTGGCGTCGTCGCGGAGGAGTTCGCGCCACGGGGCGATCTGGTCTTTGGCGAAGAGGTAGTGGCCGGCGCCGAGGTGGTAGCTGCCCTGCTCGACGTGGAGATAGAAGCCTGAGCACTCGGCCTTGGGCCGGTCGCCCTCCCAGAGGAAGAGGCCGATGTGGGTTTTGAAGGGGGCCTTGTCTTTGGCGAACCGGGTGTCGCGGTGCATGCGGAAGATGGACTTGTCTGTCCGCGGGTCTGCGATGAGCCCGGGCGCGACAGGCCGGAGCGTCTCGCCGAGCGCGGTGACGAAGGCGCGCGAGGGCTCGAGGATGCTGGCGTCGAAGCGGGCCCGCTGGCTCTGGAACCAAGGCCGGTGGTTGTGGGCCTCAAGCTCGGCAAGGAAGTCGAGCGCGTCGACGGGCAGGCAGAGGTCGTGGAAGCGGTCGGCCGCGCTGCTCATCCGTGCTCTCGTGCGAGCGCTGCGATGCGGGCCGCGAGCTGCTCGACCGAGATGGGCGAGGAGCCCTCGGCCTTGTTGTTGACGATGATGTGGGCCGGCTTGCCCTGCTCGTAGAACTTGAAGGCGGCCTGGGCGACCGAGGTGCGGGTCTCCGGGTCGTCGTCGCGGATGGCCGAGAAGGGGGCGTAGCGTTCGACGGCGGCGCCGTAGGAGAGGCCTGCGCGGAGGAGCCAGCGGCAGAGCAGGGCGGGGAAGTCGAGGGCGCCGACGGCGCGGGCCTGGATGCCAATCTTCGGGAGGTTGGGGTGGACCGAGAGGCAGGGGAGCGCGCCGGTCTCGCGCAGGACGGCGCCGAGGTCGGCGGTGAGGAAGTCCTGGTTGCGGAACTCGACGGCGTAGGTGGGTCCCTGGGGGAGCGCGCCGAGGAAGTCGCGGAGCTTGAGGAGGGTCTTCTTCACGCCGCCCATGGCGAGCACATTCTGCGGCGGGAACTGGAAGAGGATGGGGCCGAGCTTGCTGC
Organism: uncultured delta proteobacterium; assembly: GCA_903912275.1. Taxonomy (GTDB): domain Bacteria; phylum Myxococcota_A; class Bradymonadia; order REDH01; family REDH01; genus CAIWGR01. Next base: position 131 of record CAIWGR010000373.1, on the reverse strand, counting down.
CGAGGCCGTTCATGGCGGGGAGCACGACGTCGCGGGTGGCGACCTCGGCGTTGAGGCAGTTGGGGTTGGGCTTGCCGCCGCGCGCGCCGTAGCGGGTGTGGAGCGGGAAGTTGGCGAAGAGGAGGTCTTCG
>CAIWGR010000372.1 GCA_903912275.1 uncultured delta proteobacterium | reverse complement strand
GTGGTTCGTCTCAAGCGGCAGATCGTGAAGGTGGCGCCGTCGGATGCGACGGTGCACATTCATGGCGAATCGGGGAGCGGCAAGGAGCTGGTGGCGACGGCGCTCCACGAGCTCAGCGGCCGTCGGCGCGGGCCGCTGGTCAAGGTGAACTGCGGCGCGATCGCCGACACACTGCTGGAGTCAGAGCTCTTCGGGCATGAAAAGGGCGCCTTTACGGACGCGGGCCGGCGCCGTCTTGGGCGGTTCGAACTGGCCGACGGCGGCACGCTCTTCCTCGACGAGATTGGAGATGTGAGCCCCTCGATGCAGGTGAAGCTGCTGCGCGTGCTCCAGGACCGGACCTTTGAGCGGGTGGGCGGCGAGCGAAGCATCGTCTGCGATGTCCGTGTCGTCACGGCGACGAACAAGGACCTGGCGGCCGAGGTGAAGGCGGGGCGGTTTCGCGAAGACCTCTACTACCGCCTCAACATCATCCCGCTGACGGTGGCGCCGCTGCGCGAGCGGGCTGGTGACGTCGCCGCGTTGGCCCAGCACTTTCTGGCGCGGGCTCTTACGAAGAGCCGGCTGCCGCCCCACCGGCTCACCGAGGGGGCCTTGGCGGCGCTCACGAGCTACCGTTGGCCCGGCAATGTGCGCGAGCTCGAGAATGTGATTGAGCAGGCGGTGGTGCTGTCCGACGGCCCGGACATTGGCGTCGCGGACCTTTCAGCGCACGTCCTGGGTGGCTCCCGCGGCGACCACCTGAGCCTGCCGGATGGCGACCGCTCGTTGCCCGAGCTGCTCGATGCCATCGAGCGCCAGCTCATCCTGCGCGCCTACGACAAGGCAGGCGGCGTGAAGACCGAGGCGGCGCGGCTGCTCGGCATCAAGACGCCGGCACTTTACTACAAGCTGGAGAAGTACGGCATTGGAGAAGTTCAGAGCAGGTCGTCAGAAAGCTGACGGTTGTTCGCTGCGATAGGTGAGATGGTGTAGGATTGGGTGAGCAGTGACACTGCGTTCGTGCGTTGGCGCACAAATTGCAGTCTGCTCTGCGTCTCTTCAGGATGAGCGTTCCGATGCGCTGGCTTCTAGGTTCCATGGCACTCGCCACGCTGCTGCTCGCGGCCGGTTCTGCGCGTGCTGATGAGCTTAGCGATCTCGCGGCGCAGATGCGTCACGAGGCGGAGCTGGTCGAGCGGTTGACGGTGGTGCACGGCGGCAACCTTGCGCGCTACGAGGTGCTTGCGAAGTCCATTCAAGCAGCGAAGCGGGCAGGGAGCCTGAACCCGGTTGCCGCGGCGACCCTGCAGGCCGATCTGAAGTTGGCGCATGAGCAGGCGGTGGCGCTGCATCGTGCGAACGGCGAACTCGTCGTCGCGCGGCAGCGACTCGACGCCTATGGCGAGCAGTATCGCGAGTCGTTGCTGGCGCGCATCGAAACGCTGCAGTTTGAGCTTCGGCAACCGTCGCGCGCCGCGAGCGTGGGGCAGGAGCTGCAGCGATTGAATGCTGAACTTGCGCTCGTCCGTCCTCCGCTTCCGCCCATGTCGACCTCACCTGTGTCGGCCATTCTCGACGTCGGCGCGCCCACACCGGAGCAGCTCACAGCGGCAGCGCTTGAACTCCGTGACCATGCTGCCCGCCTCGAACGGCAGCTCGGCGAGGTCCGCTCGCGCATTCAGGCAGAGGAGCAGCAGCGGCGCCTACAGGGTCGGCTCCGGGCGATGGCCTCGAGCGATGCGATGTTTGTAGATGGCTTCGGTTCCCGCGGGCGGACGGTTCGTACCGCGGAGCCCACAGCGGTCCGTGCGGAGGCGGCTTCGACGATGTCGGCCGAGCGGCCTGCGCCGGAGCTCAGCGGTGCAGCCGGCGACAGCGCGGCAGCGTTCGCGCCGGCCGGTCCCGTGACAGGCGCGCCGGGCGGGGAGGGCGGTCGTGTTGCCGTCACGACAGGCGGTCGCGGCGCGACGGGCCCGGTGGAGGTGCAAGGGAGCCTGCTGCCTGCGCCGTCCGGGACGCTGGTGGAACTTCGGACCCGCGAGGCCGCGATCCTACGGAGCATCGAAGAGGCGGCTCGAGCGCGCGTCCGCCTGGAACAGGCGTCAGCGGCGTTGCGTGAAGAGGAACAACGCACGCCCTGACAGTGTTGGCGCCGTGCGGGAACTCACCCCGCCAGTTCAGCAAAACGCACCAATCGGGCCGACCCGCCGACGATGTGCATTCAACGCCCACTCCGCCTATGGTCACGATGTTCGCGGCTTTCTAGAAGCCATCTGGCGGTGTTCGAACCTCCTGTTTCCGTTCTGACGAGCGCCTTGGTTTCAGGCTGCTCAGCATCGTTCGCGGCTTCGGCGCATCCCGAAGTAAGACTCTCGCATCACTTCGCTTCCCGGATCGGGACGCGGCTGCCCCTTGGTTCCTATGACAGACACGACCGTTTCTGAGACGCCCGAGCAGCACCGTTACAAGCGCCCGCGCGGCGGCCGGCGCTGGTGGCTCATCGCCTTGGTCGTGGCTGCTGTGGGCGGCGCCGCCTACTACAAGTTCGGACGCAAGGCCGAGGAGCCTGCCGGGCCCGGCTACCTGACAGACAAGGTCTCCAAGGGGGCCATCGAAGAGACGGTCCGCGCGACAGGCACGGTGCAGCCGCTGCTGGAGGTCACGGTAGGTGCACAGGTCAGCGGGCGCATCTCTGCGGTGCATGTCGACTACAATGCCAAGGTGAAGGCGGGCGACCTACTGGCTGAGATTGATGCGGCGCCCTACGAGGCGCAGCTGGCGCAGGCGCGTGCATCGCTCCTCGCTGCGCGTGCGCAGCGGGCGCAGGCCTCCGCCAATCTGGCGCTGGCCGAGAAGAACCTGGCCCGTGCAAACGAGCTTCGGGCTGCCGCGTTGAACGCCCAGTCGGAGGTGGATCAGGCGGTCGCAGCGCGCGACGCGGGACGGGCCTCGGTGCAGGTGGCAGAGGCGCAGATCGCGCAGGCGAACGCGGGGCTGTCGGAGGCGGAGAACCGGCTTACCTACACGCGGATTCTCGCCCCGATTGACGGCATCGTTTCCAAGCGGGGCGTGGAGCCGGGCCAGACAGTCGCAGCCAGCTTCCAGACGCCGACGCTGTTTGTCATCGCCAATGACCTTACCCGCATGCGGATCATCGCCAACGTGGACGAGGCCAACATCGGCAAGCTGAAGGAGGGGATGAAGGCCGTCGCCCGCGTTGAGGCCTACCCGCGCGACACCTTCGACGGCACCGTCACCTCGCTCCGCATCACACCGATCACGACGAATGGCGTGGTCTCCTACGAGTCTGTCATCGAGGTCAGCAACGACGATGGCAGGCTCCGGCCCGGTATGACAGCCACCGTCACCGCGACCACGCAGAAGAGCGACGGCGTCTTCCGCGTGCCCAATGCCGCGCTCCGCTACAAGCCGAGCGCCGGCGAGGGCGAGGGCGGCGAGAAGACCGGTGCGCCGGGCGGCTCCGGCAAGGGTTTCGGGGCAATGGGCAAACTGTTCCTGCTCTCGGCAGGCCAGCCCGCCCCGCGCGCCGTGAAGGTAGGCATCACCGATGGTGTGATGACCGAGGTTGAGGGGTCGGGGCTGTCGGAGGGCGCGGAGGTCATTCTCGAAGAGACCGATGCGGCGGCTGGCGGCGGGCCGGGTGGACCGCCCGGTGGAAAGCGCGGCGGCCCTGGCCCGGGCCGCATGAGGGTCTTCTGATGGCGATCGCTGAAGCGGCGGCGCCGCTGCTCGAACTCACGCAGATTGAGAAGGTCTACGCCTCGGGCGAGGTGACCCACCGGGCCCTTCGCGGTGTCGACCTGACCGTGCGCCCGGGCGAGTTTGTGGCCATCGTTGGTGCTTCGGGCTCCGGCAAGAGCACGCTGATGAACATCATCGGCTGCCTCGACCGGCTCACGACGGGCAGCTACCGGCTCGACGGCCTTGATGTCTCCGACCTCGACAATGACGAGCGGGCCCATGTGCGCCGCGAACTGATCGGCTTTGTCTTCCAGGGCTTCAACCTGCTGCCGCGCACCAGCGCGCTCGAGAACGTGGAGCTGCCGCTCATCTATCTCGGCTGCAGCGCGGAGGAGCGCAGGGAGCGGGCCGTGCGCGCCCTGGAACTCGTCGGCCTCGGCGATCGATTGAACAACACCTCGGCGCAGCTCTCGGGCGGTCAGCAGCAGCGGGTTGCCATCGCGCGCGCGCTTGTGACCCAGCCTCGTCTGCTGCTCGCCGACGAGCCAACGGGCAACCTCGACACCAAGACGACCGAAGAGGTGCTCGCGCTGCTCCAGTGGCTCAACCGTGACCAGGGGCTGACGATTGTCATGGTCACCCATGAGCCCGAGGTGGCGGCCTGTGCGACCCGCATCGTGACGGTCCGCGACGGTCTGATTGTCTCCGATGAACAGGTCGCTTCGCCCCGTCACGCGGAGAGCCATCAAACGCTTGCGCAGGACGCGTCGCGCACAGGGCTGGGAGGTCTCACGCCGCCGGCCGACTCCTTCGCGATGGTGGTGCGCGGCTGGTGGATGGCCATCGGGCTCGCGCTGCGTGCACTCGGCCGCGCCAAGCTGCGGGCATCTCTGACTGCGCTCGGAATTCTGATTGGCATCGCCTCGGTGGTGACGACGAGCGCGCTGGGCGCCGGCGCACAGGATCGGATGCAGAAGTCGCTCTCCACGCTCGGCGCCAACCTGCTGATGGTGGTTCCTGCCGGGTCGTCGATGGGCGGTGCCCGGAACGCGCAGGGCTCGCTCGGTTCGATCAGCGAGGACGACGGCGCGGCGATTCTGCGCGAAGTTCCGACCGTCGCCGCCTTGGCGCCCACGATGAGCGCCAATGTGCAGGTGGTTGCGGGTGACCGGAACTGGTCGACGCGTGCTGTGGGGACCACCGTGCCCTACTTCGAGGTCCGCTCCTGGGGCGTCGAGAAGGGCGCGCTCTGGGTGGCCGAGGATGTGACGATGGCAGCGCCTGTCTGTCTCATCGGTCGCACGGTGGAGAAGAACCTCTTCGCGGGGAGCAACCCTGTGGGGCGTGACCTGCGGGTAGGAAAACTCCCATGCCGCGTCGCGGGCGTCTTGAAGGAGAAGGGTCAGGGGAGCTTCGGGCAAGACAACGACGATATCATCGTCATGCCCATCAGCACCTTCCGCCGCGGCATCTACCGCCTGCCGGACAACCAGGTGAACAATGTGATGGTGACGGCCAAGAGTGCCAATGTGGTGAACCGGACGCAGGCGGCCATCGAGTCGCTGCTCAACCAGCGCCACCGTACGCCGCCAGGCGAGGATGCCGATTTCAGCGTCCGCAATATGGCCGAGATGATGAACGCGATGAAGGCGCAGACGGCCATTATTTCGACGCTGCTGTTGGTGACGGCCTCGATATCGCTGCTGGTCGGAGGCATCGGCGTCATGAACATCATGCTGGTGTCGGTGACGGAGCGGACGCGTGAGATTGGCATCCGGCTCGCGATTGGTGCGCGGCGTCGCGACATCCTCTCGCAGTTTCTGATCGAGGCGGTGGTGCTGGCGGCGATCGGCGGTGGCTCGGGCATCGGGCTCGGGGTCCTCATCAGCAACTCGCTGGGGAAGATGACCGATTTCAGCATCGCTTTTGATCCGTCGATCATGATCACGTCGCTGCTCGTGAGTTGCGGCATCGGTATCGTCTTCGGCTTCTTTCCCGCCCGTCGCGCGGCCCAATTTGATCCCATCGTTGCGCTGAGGCACGAATGAGAAGGCTATCAGGTTCGCTCGGTCTGCTTCTGCTGGCTGGCTCGGTTTTGCCTCGTCCCGCTGCTGCGTCGGAAGGTGCTCTTTCGAGCGAAGAGACGGTGCACCTCACACTGGCGAACGCGCTGGAGCGAGCCCGCCGTGATGCCCCGGCGGTGCTCACCGCCGCTGCGCAGACGGCGATTGCCGCTGCCCGCCGCGAGGATGCAGGGGTCTCCCTGCTGCCCACGCTCTCTGCCAGCGCAGGTCTGAACGCGGGCGCCAACAAGACGAGCCGCAGCATCGACAACGGCGGGGTCGTCGGCGCGCCCACGACGCTCGATGCCGCGTCGCTCAGCACAGGGCTGGACGCTTCACTCACGGCCCGTTGGCTGCTCTGGGATTTTGGACGGGCGGCTTCGTCCGAAGAGGCGCTGGCTGCGGCGCTGCAGGCGGCAACCTCGGACGAGCAGACGGCGCAGCGCAGCGCCGTGCTCCTGGTCGCCAACGCCTACCTGGCCGTGCTGGCCGACGAAGAGGCGGTCGCGAGCGCGACACAGACGCTGGAGCAGCGCACGCGCCAGGCCGACATCGCGCGGCGCCGCGTCGCAGCGCAGGTGGCCGCTCCGATTGAAGAGGTTCGCGCGAGCATCGGCGTTGAGAGCGCTCGTGGCGAGCTTTCCCGCGTGCAGGGGGCGCTCCGTCGCGACAAGGCGCAGCTCGCGGGTTCGATGGGGCTTCCTGCGACGACGGAGCTGGAGTTGGAGGCCTTTGAGGTGACGCCGGTCGCGGTGACGGCGGACGAGGCGGGAGCGCGTGCCGCTGCCTCGCGTCCCGAGGTGGCGGCGGCGAAGCAGCGGCTGCTGACCGCGGAGCTGCAGGTCGCCATCGCCGGTGCGAATCATCGCCCCTCGCTCCTGCTGAGCGGCTCAGTCGGCCCCTCCTGGCAGGCGACCGATACGCCCTCTTCACAGACCTCTGCGGGGGCCAACGCGGCGCTTGTCTTTTCGCTGCCGCTGATCGACCCGTCGGTTGGCGCGGCAGAGCGGCTCGCAATGGCGCAGCGTTCGCAGGCGGGCGCGGCGCTGGAACAGGTGCGTCAGGCTGTCGCGACCGAGGCCTCCACGGCCGTCATCGATGCCGAGCAGGCGCGGGTTTCGCTTACCATCGCGGAGCAGACGGCCAAGCTGGCCGCTGCCAATCTGGTGCAGGCGGAGGGGCGCTACGCTGCGGGGGCTGCGCCGTTGATGGAGCTCCTCGATGCGCAGCTCCAAGACAGTCTGGCGCGACAGGCGCTCGTCTCGCAGCGCTACCAGGCGGGTCGTGCGCAGTTCGGTGTAATCGGCGCGATCGGTGAGCTTGGCCGACTCTTTGAAATGGCTGGCGGAGGGT
>CAIWGR010000371.1 GCA_903912275.1 uncultured delta proteobacterium | reverse complement strand
TGAGCGCGTGGCCCATGTGCAGCGACCCGGTCACGTTCGGAGGCGGGATAACGATGGTGTAGGCAGGCTTGTCGGAATGCGCGTCCGCCTTGAAGGCCTCCGCTGCCATCCAGCGCTCGTACCACCGCGTCTCAATCTCACGCGGATCGTATCCCTTCGAAAACTCGCTCATCGACGCTCTCCCTCAAGCCCTCATGGGCCCTCTCCGCCAAACTAAGTCTGTCCGCCGCCTTCGCCACCCTCGCCAATGCGCTGAAGGTAACGCTCAATCGCAGCATCCGCTGCCTGCGGAAGCTCGCGCTCCACATAATCATCAACCCGGCGCCTGGAGTACTCCTCCACCTTCGCGCCGAGCTGCTCGCGCATCACGGTGGCCAGCACCTCGCGCAGCATCGCGGGAAGCACCTCCCGCACGATGGCCGGCAGTGCCCCCTTCACCTGCTCAAGAACCACAGGCTGCAGCGCACGAAGAAGCGCCTCGCGCTCCTCGGTGCGAAGACCTGACGGCGGCGCCGCCGCACGGTGCATCCCCGATGAGGGGCTCCCGGACGGCGCGCCAAACGCGGAGGCCGTCGCCGTAGCCTGAGGCGCGGAGGGCGCGGTGAAAGAAGCCGAGACCGAAGTCGCAGCCCCCGTCAGGGCTGCAGGCGGTGGCGAGATCAGGGGAACGGCGACCGGGGGAGCAACCAGCGGAGCCGGGGGTGGCGGCGCAATCAGCGGGCTTCCGACCACCTGCGGCGGAGGAGCAACCAATCCGGCAGGGCGTGCCGGAGGTGCGAGCGGCTGCCCTACCAGCGGCGGCGGCGCCAACGCCGGCCGCAACGGCGGCGGCGCGATCGGCCGCGCACCTGCGAAGTAGCCACGTGATGTGGCGCGGTCGCGCACGCCCTGGACCCTTGCCAGCAAGTCTGCCGAGCGGAACGGTTTCCTGAGCGCATCGTCCGCGCCGGCCGCCAGCACAGCCGCCGTGTCGACGGGGTGGTAGCCACCCGTCAGTAGGAGGATCGGAACCTTGCTCGCAGCAGCATCTCCTCGAACCGCGGCACAGAAGGCAGCAGCCTCCATGTCCGGAAGCGAATAACTCACAATGACTGCCACCGGCGGCGACTTACGGATCAGCGCAAGCGCCTCTCCTCCGTTCAGCGCCGGTACAACCTCCAGCCCCGAGCCATGGTAGGCCCACTCGACCACACCGCAGACCGTACGACTGTCATCTACCACAACGATTCGCTGCGACATGAAACTCCCTCTGCGAGTCCGCGCGACCCTCCGCCTCGGCGAGTGGATGCGCTATGCGCCCCTAACCCGCGCGTCGCTCGGAGGTCAACCCTGCGTAGCCTCCACTGTCAGACGGACCCCGCGCGTCTGCTCAGGCCAGCGCCCCAGCGCTGCGCCGCCTTGTCCCAGCTGCAGTTGCCAGCCGGACGCTGTCGCCTCAACCAGCAGCACCGCCGCCTGGTGGGCCGCTCCGATGAGCCGCACATCGCGACCGTCTGCCAACCGCACACCCAAACGAGTTTCTCCGTCCGTCATCCAGCCAACCAACCCCGTCTCCACCTGCTCCCCGGTCGTCAGAACAAGCGTTGTCTGCTCGGCCCCCGGCCAGAGCCGATCGGCAAAGTGGCCGGTGCAGGCGACCGTGATGGGATAGGACTGGCTGCCGATCCGGAGAAACCAGACGCCCCCTTCGGTCTGAAACACGCTCCGCGTGAACAGCTGCGACAACTTCTCGTTCGCAAACACCGTCCCCTCGTGCCACCAGCGGCCACGGTCATCCAGATGGATGGACTCCAACGCCGCGCCTCCGCGCAGCGCAGCCCGCACCGCCTCCGGCGTCTCGGCGTCTGCAAGGACCTGCTCCCGCAATGCATGCATCGACCCTTCCATCAAACTCCTCACCGCTGCGCACCGCCGGCGCCGCCACCAAACCACCGCTGCTCTGCCCCGGCAACCGAGACCACCCGCCACCGCTCACGCATCACCGGTCTGCTGGCAAGAGTGATTCGCTGCCAACCGTAAGGACGCGAAACCTCGACCTCCACCGCCGCGGCACCCGACAACGACGCCAGCGGCCAGACCAGGTCACCCGCTGCGAGTCGGAAAGCCCCTCCTCCGGGCGTCTGATCCACAGAGGTCACCTCAAACAGACCGTCTCGCCGCTCCTGCATCGCGAGCGGGACTGCGTTCATCGAGATCGACTCCTTCGCGAACCCAACGCCTAGGTCGCCCGCAAGGACGGAGAGATCAGGCCGCTCCTCCCGGGTCATCCAATGGCGAGCATGCTCGGCGCCCGCGTCGGTTGCGCCTGCCAGCAACGCAGTCACAAAGTCGGGCCTCGGATCGCTCCCGAGGAAATCTTCGCGGCCTCCGAACACGACGGGCCCGTTCCGGCCGGCCGCCAGCGCCTCCAGACGATCTGAGAGACCGGTCGAACTACCCCGCCACAACGCGCCATCCACCGCCGCGGCATACAAGAAGCCCAAGTCGTAGTCCGAAACCTCTTCTTGCAGCCGGCTTGCCGCCGCGCAGGCCTCGCCAAACCGTCGAAACAATGCCGCCCGCCCAGGCGCCTCCCCGCGGGACATCACAAACCCGATATACTCGGCGAATCCCTCCAAGAACCAGCCAACGTCCCGGCCAGAACGAACAAGCCGGATGGCACCCCCAACAAGCTGGTGAGCGACCTCGTGGCGAACCACCTCTGCGATCCGCTCCGCCGGCGCCCGCTCGCCGAGCTCTAGCACCAGCGAGCCGCGGCCGCTCCGGCCGGAGGCGTAATCATCGCGTGCCGCAGAGAGCAACTGAACCTCGCGCACCGTTTCACCCCAACCGTCGTGTTGCAACCGCCGCAACTCCTCCAGAACCGCCGAGGCGAACCCAGCGACACCTTGCTCCGCCACAATCGTCACGGCTCCATCCATCGTCGACGAGACACTGCCGCCCAGCCAGGTTCGGTCGCGGAACGCCGCATAGGGCATCGAACCGCCGTCGCCCCATCGACCCATCGTGACCACCGATGCCCCGCAAACGAGCCGCTCAGGAAGCAGCGCCGCCCCCTCGACCCGCCAGGCGCCGCGCCGTGCCCAAGAACGGTAGCGCAGCGCCCCCCGTGGCGGCGCATCCAGGCGTTGCCAGAACCATACCGCATCTCCTACCACGCCGCACTGCACGTCCGAGTTGGCGGGCAGTGTCACTGCCGCCGGCAGACCGGCGCACCTCCTGGCCGTACCCCCGTCCTCCGCACGACATCCGCCACCCGCGCCACCGGCGACGACCTCACACCGCACCACGATCACGCCGGCAGCCCCCACGGAGGGCTCGGAGCACGAGACCTCGATCTCCGCCGAGAGGGCGGTGGCGGGGCCGAAACCGAGAAGCCCGAATGCAACGAAAACAAAGCATAGAGCCGACAGCCATCGTTGCAGAACGCACCCGCGCCGCGCCGCTGCGCTCAAGTTAGAACTTGTCATGTTTGCCAAGGTGTGCCACAAAGTGGGGTTCAAGTTACCATGCGTAATCTGTCTGCGCCTCGTTTGCATCCAACCTGCCACGATGCTCAGTCCCCCTGCCATTGCGACGCAACACCCCCCACTCAGAAACACTGTGACGGCGGAACGGAACATGACCAACTCAACCCTCAGCAACCTCCTCACCCGCTCGATCCTGGCGCTCTCCTGCTGCCTCTTCCCGGCAATGGGGAACGCGCAGACAGCACCGGTAAGTGCGAGCGGCGATGTCAATTACGACCTCCGCCTCCAGGAGCTGGAGGACCGGGTTGGAGCCTTCAAGCAAGACGTATTCCGTAGCAAATCCAGACTCTTCCTGCTCCGCGAGCAGATCCTTCGCCGCACAATCGGCGGCTCCCGTGCCGCCGTCGAGCACGTCAACAACCTCGGCGACAAGTTCGTATTGGTCGACGCGGCCTACGTTCTCGACGGCAACCGCATCGAAATCACCAACAAGCTCGAAGACCCTCGCTTTGAGGTCTTCGACGCCTCCGTCCTTCCGGGCGCTCACAATCTCAGCGTCCAGTTCAAGTTCCGTGGCCGCGACTTCGGTGGCGTCTTCGCCTACATGAACGACATCACCATCGACAAGGCGGCATCCTACCCCTTCACGGTGGATGAAGGCCGTACGGTCGGCATCCAGACCGTCGCTTTCGACTCTGGCGAGGGGGATATCCTCGACCCGAACCGCTTCCGCATCCGCTTTGAGGTCGAGGAGTTCGCGACCCACGAAGAGGCACCCGCAGCAGCTGCTCCTGCCGCCAAGGATTGAGCGCCGTGGCAAACGCTACCCCGTACAGTTCATCCGCCCCGGCCCGCTTCGTCGCGGCAGGTACGCTCCTGCTGGTGCTTGCGATCGGTAGCCACGCCGCTGCGCAGTCGCTCGACGCTGCAGCCAAGGCCTCCAATGAACTTGGGATGCGGGTGCAACTCCTCCGCTCCCAATACGTGACGGTTGCCGAGTTCCGCAGCCAGAACGACGCCGTAACCAAGATCGCCGATGCCCAACTCCGCTATCGCATCAGCGACTGGGACTCCGCCTCCATCCTGCTTGCGCAGGTTGTCGACGAGCCCCGCTACGCCGCCAGCGCCGGTCTCCGAGATGCCAAGTTCATGCTCGCGGACAGCCTCTTCCATCTGCGGAACTTCGACCTCGCGAAGAAGCACTTCCGCGATCTCGTTGCCACCAAAGACGCAAACTATGCCATGAAGTCTGCGCGGCGACTCCTCGAGATGGCCTACATCGACGGAAACTACTCCGACCTCGACGCCATGTTCTCCGAGTTTACCAACGGCGACATGGGCAACTTTGGCCCAGATATCGCCTACATGCGCGGAAAGGCCCAGTACGGCCAAGGCAACTACGAGGCTGCGCTTGCCTCCTTCGCCGGTGTCAAAGGCGGAGGAATCGTCGAGTTTCGCGCCGCCTACTTCGCCGGCGTCACCCGCGCCCGTCTCGGACAACTCGAAGAGAGCCGCCAGGCCTTCGAGGCAATCATCCTGCAGCTCGGCAAAAAGAAGGGCGACGCGGAACGCGAACTGCTCAACCTCGCCCGTCTTGGTCGCGCCCGCATCTACTACGAACAGAAGCAGTTTGGTGTCGCGATCGATGCCTATGGCGAGGTCGATGCCAACTCGCCCCAATACAAGGCCTCCCTCTTCGAGCAGGCTTGGTGCTTCGAGCGGGAAGGGCGCTCGCGCGATGCAGTGCTCGCACTACAACGCCTTCAAATCTACGCCACCAATGACCCCGAACTCCGGTACTACCTGCCAGAGGCGGGACTCCTCATCGGAGACTTTCAACTCCGCGAGAGCCGCTACCAGGAGGCCACAGCCTCCTTCGCCCGCGTCATCCGCAGCGAGCGACCCGATGTTGCCGGTGTCGACCAGATCCTTTCGTCCCAGTCCGACCCCGCAGCCTTCCTGAAGCTGCTCGTCAACGAGGTCGACGGACATCTCGAACTGCCCGTCTTCGCGCAGCCCTTCTTCGTCCAAGACAAACAACTCAAGCACGCGCTCGACATCTCCAACGACCTCGCGCAGGCCTCCGCAAACGTCGCCGACAGCGAACTCGCGCTCGCCGAACTCGATACCGGCATCAACTCCCGCAGCCGCGTGAACATCTTCCCCGAGATGCGCGACGGGTGGGCCCGCGGAATCGAACTCGAGATGGATTCCCTCCAGCTGCTGATCGGTTCCATCAATGCCGAACGAACCGCATTGGTCGACAAGCTCCCCGCAGAGGCGGCCGCCGAACTCGACAAGCTCCGCGCTGACCGAGCCGCTCTCGAAACCTCTTACCGGGCGCAGCCTCGCTCCTTCGCGGAGATGACCCAGCGTCAAGAGGTCTCCGTCAAGCAGATCCGGGCCCTTTCCGTTGACCTCTTCGCGATCAAACAGGACCTCGAGGCAACGATTCGAGAGGTCAAGGAGCTCCGCGAGACCATCGCCGACAACCAGCGGCTGGGCAAAATCTCCCCGGGTCTTGCCGACCGTCAGCGCGCGGCGCTCGCTGAAAGCTCGGGTGAACTCGAACGGCGTCTCGACACTGTCGCCTCGCTTCAACGCGACATTGCTGCAAGGTCGGTCGAAGTTGGCGTCGCGGACGATGTTAGCGCCTCCGAGCGCGCCCTTCGCCTCCGATTCCGGGACTCCCTTCGCCGCGAAGCCCAAATCCTCTCCAAGTATCGGGACCTCGCCCCCGGAAGCGCCGCCCTCTTTGCGCAGGCTGACGCGGTCCGCACCGACGTCGACAGCAGCCAGACGGCACTCGATGCCTACTTCTCCGATATCGAGCACGCCGTCGATGCCAAGATTGCCGACCTTCGCGTCGTCCTCTCGGAAGAACAGGCCCGCATGATTGCCATCCGAAGCACCCTGGAGACACTGCGAACCGATGGCGCGCGCCTGACGGGCTCGGTTGCTCAAGCCTCCTTCGGACGCGTCCGAGACCGCCTCAACGGCATCATGATGCGCGCCAACATCGGCGTCCTCGATGTCGCCTGGCAGCAAAAGGAAGAACTCACCAAAGAGATCGGCGAACTGGTTCGGAGGCGGCAGGATGCCCTCAGCATCATCGACGCCGACTTCGAAGAAATCCTGAAGGGACAATGAGCACCCCCGCCATGACCCATCTTCGTAACAACCTCTCGGCTCTCTTCAGCCTCGCCTTCGCCGCCCTGCTCGCCGGGCCGGCTGCTGCACATGCTGCCGATGCCCCCGCAGAAGGCTCCGGCGCTGCTGCTGCGCCTGCTCCGCAGCCCCGCGAAAACTTCTCCCGTTCCTTCCCCGTCTATGCAGCGTTGCCACCAGCCGTTGCGCAGCAACTCCCCGGTTTCGAACGGGCGCTCGGCGCCTACGCCGAAGAGATGCAAGACTACAATGAGGGCATGCTCGAACTGTCCAAGAACGAGTACAAGCGCCAACGCAATGGCATCGTTGCCTTCTACAACGACGGCATCGACTCCCGTCGCGTAGAGGAGAGGGCTCGGCGGGAACTCGCCATCGGCGACTTCACCCGATTCATTGCAGAGTATCCTTCCGACGCAACCTACACGCCCGATGTCCTCTTTCGCCTCGGTGAACTCTACTACGAGCAGGCAAAGGACAACTACGAGCAGAAGAACGAAGTCTATCAGGCCGACATGGAGCGCTTCGAGCGCGGCTTTGTTCCCGACGAGCCGACACCGCCCGAGAAGGAGTTCAACCAGGCCGTAGCGACCTACGAACGCCTCATCCGCGACTATCCCGACTATCGCCTCATCGACGGAGCGCTCTACCTTGTGGGCGTCCTCTACGCAGAGGCCAAAGACCCGAGGGCGCTCGCTACCTTCGAGCGGCTTACGGTCGCCAAGCCCAAGTCCGACTTCGCGCAGGAGGCCTTCCTCCGCATCGGCGAAATCCACTTCGAGGCCTCCGACTGGAACCAGGCCCGCAAGGCCTTCGAAACAGCGCTCACCTACCCGACCTCGTCGCGCACAGACAAAATCCTCTTCAAGCTTGGCTGGGCGACCTATCTGGCGTCTGACTACGACAGCGCCATCGTCACCTTCCAGAAGCTCCTCGACTACTACCAGTCGGCCGGAGACTCCGACAGCGCCGCCCTCAAGGAAGAGGCCCTTCAGTACACGGCCATCACCCTCGCCGAGGAAGACTGGAACAGCGACGGAAACCGAGATGCCGACTTTATCATGCCCCGCATGAACAAGTATCTCGGCGACCGCGACGACGCCGACTCCATCGCGATCCGCGACCGGGTTGTCGCAATCCTGCTCGAGAACCAGCGCTATGCCAACGGAATCGAGCTCCTGCGCGATGCCATCGCGCGTGCTCCCGAAGACCCGCAGAACCCCAACCGGTTCGAAAAGATTGTTGAGTCGTTTGCCCGCGACAACCAGATCGAGAAGGCGCTTGATGAGTCAGCCAAGATTGGCCAGCTCTTCGGCCCCGGAACCGCCTGGTACAAGGCCCAGGAGCGACTCGGAAACACCGATGCCATCGCGGTGGCTGACGAGATGACCCGGCGCTCACTCAAGGACACCGCCGGACTTTACTACAATGAGGGTGAGCAGCTCGCAGCGCAGTTTGAATCAGCGCCCAAGGACACCACGCTCCACGACCGATCCATCCAGCGCTTCCGCCTCGCCGCCCGCATGTACGGCCAGTTCCTGCAGGCCTATCCGAACGACGCCGAAGGGTACGACATCCAGATGTATCTGGCACAGTCCTACTTCTTCTCCGAGCAGTACGACCTGGCGGGTGCCGGTTTCGAGACCGTCCGCGAGTCCGTGCTCAACAACAACTTCCGCGACGCCGCAGCGCGCTTCGCCATCCAGAGCTACGAGACCTCCATCGAACGCGAGTTCAATGCAGGCCGTCTCGAGGCACGCGCCTGGCCCAGCCGGCCCGCGGGTGTGGGCGAGAAGGCGCCTGAGCCCAAAAAGGGCGACAGCACCGCGCCCCGCAGCGTGGCCTCCCGCGATGCTGTCCCCGAACTCTCTCTCAAGCTGATTTCAGCCTACGATCGCTACATCGCGCTTGGCATCAAGAACGCCGAGAACCCGGGTGAACTCGCCAACTTCGCCTATGCCGGCGCAAAACTCTACTATGAGTACAAAGACTATCCGGAGGCCCAGCGCCGCTTCATCGGTGTCCTAGACAACTACTGCGGATCCGAAATGACGGGCCCGGCAGCCATCAACCTCGTCGAGTCCTACCGCGATCAGGAAGACTACGCCCAGATGGAGTTCTGGGCCGACGAGGTCACCCGTCGCGGCCAGTGCATCGTCATCAAGGATGCCGAGGTCATGAAGGCCTTCAAGCAGGACATCACTCGGTACCAGATGGGCGCCATCTCACAGCAGGCCGAAGCACTCGTCGCCGCCAGCAAGTATGAGGAGGCAGCGGTCGAGTATGTGCGACTCGCCAACGAGTTCGCTGGCCAGCAGAACGGGGCACTCGGCCTCTACAATGCAGGCCTCATTTACGAGCAGAATCTCAAGAAGTTCGAGCTGGCGATGACCCAGTTCGACCGCCTCCTCAAAGACTACCCGGGCAGCGAGTGGGTCGACAAAGCGCTCGTCCGCATTGCCGTCAACTCCCGCCAGTTCTTCGACTTCGACCGGGCGATCGCCACCTTCCGCGACCTCAACAAGCGCGGCTACTCCGACGCCGAGGGCATCAAGTACCCCGGTCTCAAGGCTGCCGAACTCCTCGACTACTCGCAGCGCTACACCGAGGCAGCAGAAGCCTACGTCGCCTTCGTGAAGGCCAACCCCCGCACAGAAGAGGCGCCCGTCGCCCTCTACCAAGCTGCCCTCAACTATGAGAAGGCGGGCAACGGCAAGGAGATGGTCAAGCTCTTCGAGCGCTTCCGCAAAGAGTATGGTGCCAACGACAGCTCGCCCAAGATCAGCATCCCCGATGCTGTCCTCGATGGCCTAAGCCGCACCGCCAAGTTCTACGCACAGCAGAAGGACGCGCGCGCCATCGCAAAGACCAACCAGCAGATCCTGACGGAGTTCAACGCCCGCCAGCCCCAGAGCGCAGAGGCCCGTCAGCCCGCTGCCCAGCTCGCCTTCGATGCCGCGATGGAGAAGTACAAAAAGTGGGACAGCATCGAACTTGGTGAG
>CAIWGR010000370.1 GCA_903912275.1 uncultured delta proteobacterium | reverse complement strand
GCGAGCAGCAGGGCCGTGCCGACAAACTCGGCCGCCAGGGCAGATTGGAGAGAGGTGGTGCTCATGTGCGGGCTCCGGTGCAGGATTCGCCAGCCGCTACCACAGACAGGGTCGACTGTCGAGCGGGGTTGAAAGGTGCCCAGCCGCGTGACAGAAGCGTGTTGTCCTGGACCCCGGAGCCCTCATGCCCGTCTCTTGCACCGCCTTCTTCGCCGCCAGCCTCGACGGGTTTGTCGCCCGGCCAGATGGCAGCATCGACTGGCTCGACGCCGCCGTCGCGGCCGCAGCCCCCACCTCCGACCTCGGCTTCGCCAGCCTGCTCGCCTCGGTGGACGGCATGGTGATGGGGCGGGTCACCTTCGAGAAGGTGCTCTCCTTCGGCGGCTGGCCCTACGGCGAACTGCCTCTCCATGTGGTCACCCGTCGCGGCGTCGCCATCCCCGACCACCTCCGAGGCACCGTCACAGCCTCCGACGAGCAGCCCGGCGCGCTGCTTGCCCGGCTCGCGGGGGAAGGGCGGCGCCACCTCTATGTGGATGGCGGGCAGCTCCTCGCCGACTTCTTCGCGGCCGACCTCATCGACCGGCTCATCATCACCACCATCCCGGTGATGTTGGGCAGCGGCCTCCGAGCGTTCGGACCGCTCCCGGCCGACCGGGCTTGGCGCCACCTCTCCACCGAGGCCGACCCCTGCGGCTTCGTGCAGCAGCGTTACGAGCGTCGTCGGCTGACCGTCACGGGGTGAGCCCCTCCGCCACCCGGAGGCGGGCAACTTCGTCCGGCCCGCAGCTCAGCTTCTTCGCGAGCGGGCTTTTGCGCTCCACCATCCGCCAGAAGGGGGCGACGCTCTCTCTGGGTGCGCCGGCCGCCATCGCCTCGAGTGCAGCCTCACTTGCAATCCGAAGAAAAATTCCAGAGGTCAGCGCACAAGTCACGTCTGTGCCATACTTTGTTGCGAGGTATTCGCGCATCCGAGCGGTGGTTGCCGCGTGGCCCTCCGGGATCTCGCGCAGGTAGCCATCGATGATGAGCGGCGTCGCAATGAGCATCGTGGTGCCCGCCGGCCAGCCCGGCATCGGCCTGTCGACGGTGGTCACCTCATGGGGTCTCGGGCTGTGAAGTTTCTCGGTCCAGCTCCGTCGCTGCCTGCTCATGGCCCTCTCCGCGTGCAAAAGGTTCGGGCCGCTGCTACGGGCCTCCCTCATCTTCTTTGTCCCAGGTGCACTCCAATGCAACGCTCTTTGACTGTGCTGCTCCTGACCTTCGCTGCTGCAGGCCCCCTGCAGGCAGACACACCACCCGCGGTCGCCCCTGTCGCGCCGTCGAGCCGGCTCGCCGTCGTCGGGCAGCAGATGGTCGACTTTCACTCCCGTGCGCTCCCCTTCGAAAGCCCGGAGTGGTGGCTCAGCAGCCGCGTCCCCACCCTCAACGGCAAACTGCCCAAGAATCCTCGTCCGGTCTGGATCCAGTTCGGCTTCAAGGGGTGCAAGCCCTGCGAGGAGCTCGCGGCCATCGCCATTCGGGAGCTTCCCGACGCCGAGAAGGTCTACATCCATCTCGACAACATCATGCTCGGCACCTCCGATTTCCCCAACAAGCCCACTCTCTGGCGTGCGCTTGCTGAATACGGCGCCCACCCGCCCTACGACACCTTCACCGTCCTCTACGGCAACGGCGAGCCGCTCATGTACACCCTCTGTGGAGGCGAGGCCAAAGTCCCGAGTGCCATCCTGATCGGGGCCGACGGCAAGGTCGTCTCGGTTTTGAACATCCCGACAGAGAGCGCCGTCCTCGCTGCGATGGCCTTGGTCAAGGCGCCCTGACCGGTGGTCTGGCGGTCGGCCCTCCTCGGACTGCTGCTGTTCTGGCTCCTGCCCGCAGCGGGGCGGGCGCAGGTACAGACCTTCTATCCGCTCCTTCCCGGTGGCGCAGACGAGGCGACCCAGCTCTGCGCCCGGCGCTTCTCCCAGCCGCTGGTGCAGTCCGGCGGCTTCCGGCGGAGCCCCGATTCGTCGGAGTTGGTGCAGACCATCGGCTGTCTTGGCGCGGTCGCGACGCCCGAGTCGCGGCGCTCCTGCGAGTTGTCGTTGGCACAGATAGAAGTAGATTATCTGGTTCGGTTTCATCATCAAAGTATCTGGAATGATGTTGTTTGGTCTGCTGAAGTGATCTCTCCACAACAGGGGGCATCCGTCATCTGGGCCGACGACCTCCGCCTCGCTGCCGCCGGTCCGGACCCCGCCGGAGAGGCCGCCTACGAGGCCTGCGATACGCTCGGCCGCGCCTTCGGATGTGCCCAAGGAGCCGCCGACCTCTGCCCCGCGCTCGGCGCCCTCGCCGACCTGGAGCCCAACCGGGCGCTCCCCCAACCAGCCGATCTGATGCTGGCCGGCGCGTTGGTTGGCGGCCTTGGCATCGCCACCCCCACCGCGACCGCCATCCCCGAACCCGACCTGACCCCAAGCAGAGCCCGATGGTCGGTGGGCTTCACCACCCCGCTCACCGGGAGCATCGCCTTCGACGAGGACTACGTCGACAATCGCTATGGCGACCGCAGCGGCGGCCTGGAGGGCTTCCAGCTCCGGCTAGGCTACCGGACCGACGGTCATTTCGGCGGGGGTGTCGACCTCGTTGCCAGCCGCCACACCGGCTACGGCTTCGACCAGCCGAGCGCCTACGACTGCGACGGCGACTGCCGCGCGCTTCGCACCTTTGAACTCGACCGGCTCGGCCTCGAACTTGTCGGGATGTTGGGCTGGTTTGAGCTGAGTATGGGCGGCCATGTGACCCAGCTCGCCCTCAACGGGGTCTCGGCCGGAACGGGCGGCTCGATGCAGTATGGTCTCGCCTTCCTGCCGCTTCAGCTCCGCTACCTGCGTGCCGGCCTCCGCGGCGACCTCCTCGGCGAGTTCGTGAGCGGCAACCAGATGTTCAACATGCAGCTCGCCTGGCAGCTCGACCTGCTCTTCTGACGCGCCGCTTGACACCGCACGCGCCTCGGCACAGAGGCGCGGTGACAAATCGGTGACAACGGAGCGAACCCCATGCGGCGACTGACCTGGCTGACCCTCTCTCTGCTCCTCGCGGCCTGCAGCGACGACCCCGACAGCGATGGGGTTGGCGCCGACACCAGCGTCGCCGATGGTTCGGGCTCAGGCAGCGGTGCCGCGGACAGTTCGCCGGACACCGCTGATACCTCGTCCGACACCAGCGACGGTTCGGGCTCAGGCGACGGCTCGGGCAGCGGCGCCACGGTCCCCGACCTGCTCGACCAGCCCACCGTCTTCGGCCTCGGCTGCGCCCCCGCCGGCCGCTCCGCTGCCGCGGTCATTCCTGCTGGCGCTCCCAAACTGACCGGCTACTCCGCGCTCGGCGGCCCCGGCGACGTCGTCCTCTACAACGGCGCAGCCGCCTTCGTCTTTCAGCGCGTCGACACCGCCCCCCGCACCTACTGGTACTACGGCGGCCAGCCCATCGACGCTGTCGGCATCGCCGACTGTGCCCAGGACGGCCCCGAGCGGTTCGACGAGATGGGCTTCATTCTCGGCAAGGCCCGCCTCGACTCCTTCGAGCAGTCGGTGCTCCGCGGCTTCAAGGCCGAGCGCATCGAGGTCCTCTCGGACGGCAGCGAGGGCGGCGCCGCCCGCGTTCGGGCCACCGGCACGGACGACTTCTTCTGGCTGATTGAGCTCGAACTCATCGAGCGGGCCCACGTGGCGGGCAACTCGCACGGCTACTCGCAGCCGCTCGGCTTCGACATTCAGGTGGACTACATCCTCGACCCGGGCTCGCCCGTGCTCCGCATCGAGCTGACGGCCACCAACCGGAACGCGGCCCGCGCCGAGCTCGTGACCGGCATGGTCAACTTCTTCGGCGATACGAGCAGCCGAGCCAACTACAACGACAACAGCCTAGGCATCGGCGGCATCGGCGTGGCGGTCGGCGTGCCCTGGCTCGGCTCGGTCTCGCGGGACCATGCGCTGGCGATCGGCATGCTCAATGCCCAGCCCGGCCTCGTCTCCATCTCGGGCGTCGACGCGCTGGTGAACATCAACCAGTTCTTGAGCGGTGCCGCGGTTGCGGCCGGCGCCTACCGGACAGACACCTTCTTCCTCTCCGTCGGCGCCCACGGCCTGAACTCCGCGGTCATGCCGCTGCAGCCCTACCTGCCGCGCCCCTACACGGGTGCCAGCTGGACGGCTGAGCCCATCACGGTCCGGGCGGTCGACGGCGCAGGGGTGAGCGCGGGCCCCGTCGAGGTTGTGGTCGAGATGCGGAACGGCGCCGGCGCCTGGCTCCCCATCAGCAGCTTCTGGACCAACGACGAGGGCACCTTCACCGGCGAAATCCCCAAGTTCGGCATCAAGGCGCGCAGGCTCCGCGGCGTTGCAGAGGGTCGCGGCCTCTCGCAGACCTTCGACCTGACGGGCGGGACCGGCCCGGTCGACCTTGTCTTCGGCGACCGCGGCTCGGTCCGTGTCGACGTCCGCGACGAGGCGGGCGCCTCCATGCCCGCCCGTGTCACCTTCTGGCAGGGCGACGCCATGGTGGCCGAGACCTTTGCTGGCACGGCGCCGAGCGACTTCCCGCTCCCGGTGGGTGACTACACGGTCGCGGTGGCGCGGGGCTTTGAGTACGAGGTCATCGAGCAGCCGCTCTCGGTCACCGGAGACGGCGCCGAACTGAGCCTCACCCTGCGCCGGCTGCTCGACACCACCGGCTTCCTCTCCATGGACGGCCATGTCCACAGCGGCCCGAGCCCCGACTCGTCGGTCACCATCGCCGACCGCGCCATCTCGCTGGCAGCCGAGAATGTGGAGGTGGGCGTCTCGACCGACCACGAGGCCATCGTGCCCTGGTCGAGCACCTTTGCCGACAACGGGCTCAACCCCTGGGTGCGCACCGTGCTCGGCGAGGAGGTCACGGCCCCCTTCCCGGAGCACTCCAACGCCTACCCCTTCCCCGACCGCGTCACCGAGGCCGCTCCGCGCGGCGAGCCTGTGGACTGGCGCTACAAAGACATGCCCGGCCTCTTCCAGGCGTCGCGCGACCGCGGCGCCAAGGTGGTCAGCTTCAACCACCCCCGCATCGGCTGCGGCTGGATGTGCGTGGTCGAATACAATCGCATCACCGGCCGCCCCGACCTGACCGACCCCACCCTGCTCGGCTACCCGGCCGACGCCCAGCTCTGGGGCTGGAACTTCGACACGGTCGAGGTCATGAACGACCACAGCCGTATCTGGAACGACCCCGCCAACCCGCGCCAGAGCGGCCTCTGGGACGACTGGCTCTCCTTTCTTAACCATGGCCACGCCATCACCGGCATCGGTGTGACCGATGTCCATTCGCCCGTCACGGGCGGTTCGCCCCGCACCTACTTCGCTGCGCCGACCGACGATGTCTCGGCCTTCGATGACCAGATGCTGGTCGACGCGATGCTCAGCGGCAAGGTGATGGTCAGCTCCGGCGCCTTCGCCCGCCTCTCTGCCAACGGTGCGACGCTCGGCGAGACGGCGGTTGCCGGCCCCGGCGGCCTGGTCCGCCTCCAGCTCCAGGTGCAGGCGCTGCCGCAGATTGATGTGGTGGCCATTCAGGTCTTCGCAAACTGCGACGAGGTGGCCTGGGTGCCGACGACCGACCCGAACGGCCTCGTGAAGTTCGACGGTACCATCGACATCACGGTCCCCGCCGACGCCCACATCGTCGTCGCGGCCCACGGCCTCAACCGGCTGCCCCGCCCCTTCCCCCAGTTCGAGGCCTCGAATGTTCCCCGCCTCTTCACCAACCCCATCTACATCGACGCAGAGGGTGACGGATACCACGCGGTGGGGGGCAAGAGCTGCACCTACTCGCTGGTCACCGACCATGCGACCACGGGCCGCCGCGCCGTGCCGGCGCCGCTGACCAACGCGGTGCCTCGCCTCTACCCCGAGTATCCCGACACGGATGGCTGCCATCCGCAGCACTAGGCACGAAGTTTGGCCCCGCCGTGCTGCTCGGCTAGTCGAGCGGCCGGTTGATTTCGAACCCAAGAGGTAGAGTGATGAAGGTTCAGGCTGGGCTGTTGGTGGTGCTTCTTCTTGCGGGCTGTGGGACCAAGGATGCCGCTCCGGCGCCGGCAGCCGCACCTGCGGCTGAACCTGCTGCGGCGCCCAAGCCGGTCGGACCGCCCGTCTGCCCCGCCGGCATGACGATGGTGAAGGCCGGCAGCTTTGTGATGGGGTCGCCGGAGACGGAGCCGGCCCGGGCGAAGGACGAGGTGCAGCACAAGGTGACGCTGACCCGCGACTTCTGCATCTCGACCACCGAGGTGACGCAGGCGGAGTGGAAGGCGGTGATGGGCAGCAACCCCTCGACCTTCGCGGCCTGCGGCGATGCCTGCCCCGTCGATTCGGTCACCTGGGTCGAGGCCATGGCCTTCGCCAACGCCAAGAGCGGAAAAGAGGGGCGCGACCTCTGCCTGCCCGTCGGAGGCTTCACGGGGCTCGACTGCACGGGCTACCGGCTGCCGACCGAGGCGGAGTGGGAGTTTGCGGCGCGCGCTGGCACGACCAGCGCGGTCTACGCCGGCGACCTTGTGGTGACGGCACCCAAGAACGCAGCCGTGCTGGAACCCATCGCATGGTATGGCGGCAACAGCGGCGTGACCTATGCGGGCGCCGTCGACTGCTCCGCGTGGAAGGAGACGGCCACGCCGGCCAAGAGCTGCGGCACACATCCCGTCGGCGGCAAGCAGGCCAACGGCTTGGGGCTGCACGACATGTTCGGCAACGTCTGGGAGTGGACGCTCGACTGGGCCGGCCCCTTCGCGGGGGATGCCACCGACCCGACCGGTGCAGAGAAGGGGAGCCGTCGGGTGCTCCGCGGCGGCGGCTGGAGCAGCGAGGTCAAGCATGCGCGCGCGGCCAACCGGGGCGACGGTCCTCCTGGCAGCAAGGGGCCCTTCATCGGCTTCCGCCTCGTGACGCTCCCGCTTCCGCCCAAGGGTTAGCCGCCGAGGATGGCCTCTGCGGCCCGCCGGCCGGAGCGGAGGGCGCCCTGGATGCTCGACTGGTCGCGGTGGTCGCCGCAGACCAGCAGGCCGCGTTCGACCCGGACGCTCCGTTCGAAGGGGTTGAGGTCGCCGACGGCCTGACGGGGGAGGGCATCGGGGATGTGGCGGGCATCGACCAGCCTCCACGCCTCCACCTGCCCGCCGAACCATCCGGTGAGCTGTGCGCGGACGGCCGCCTCGTCGGGTCGCGCTGCGCCCAGACAGGTGACGCTGATGAGGGCCCGTCCGGCGGGCGCGGCGGAGGGGATGAGGTCGGTCACGACGTGGCAGTTGTTCACGGGGCCGACGCCTTCGCCATTGAGGTGGAGGATGGCCGGGCCCGAGGGCGACTTGGGCGCGTCGAAGGAGAGGTAGTGGGCGCCCGAGGCACCGCGGTCGGGGGCATGGTAGGGGAGCCAGGCCGACGCCTGCCGGAGCTCGGTTGCGATGACGACCTCGCCTGCCTGGAAGCGTTCGCCATCTTCTGTGGTCACCTCGCCGGGCTTGACCGTCGCCACCCTGCGCCCGGTCTGCAGGCTGCCGGGCGCCAGACGGGCCGCGAGTTGGGCCGGCATGGCGCCGATGCCGTTCCGCGGGACGGCCGCGTCGCCCGCAGAGAACATCTGCCAGACGAAGTTGGCCATGCGGCGGGAGGTGGACAGGGTGGGGTCGAAGAAGACGCCGCCGAGAAAGGGGCGGAAGAAGCGGTCGACCATCTTGGGCGAGAAGCCGTAGCTGGACTGGAGCAGGTCGAGCAGCGTGCCGTCCCGATCGGTAAAGACCCGGTCACCGGCCGCGACCACCGCGCCCCGCCAGAGCAGGATGCGGGCCTTGTCCATGACGGTCCCCACATCGGCGACGAGGGTGGACCAGAGGTCTGACGGGTGGCGGAAGGGGTCGCCCACCATCTGCCACTTGCCGTCGGCGAAGATCCGGGCGCCGGGCAGGAAGGGCTGCAGGTCGAGCGCCGGGTAGTCGAAGATCAGTTTGGCTTCGGGGTAGGCGGTCAGGAGCACGGCAAAACCGTTGTCGATGCGGTAACCGTCGATGAGGTCGGTGCGGACGCGACCCCCGGCCCGGTCGGAGGCTTCGAGCAGTGTAACCTCGCGGCCGGCCTGCTGCAGACGGAGGGCGCAGGAGAGCCCCGCAAGTCCCGCCCCGACTACCACTACATCTGCCTTGCCCATCGCCACCGCCTGTCTGCAGGCCTGCTACCGAGCCTTTGATGCATCGGCCAGCAGAAAGGGTGCGGTTGTTTCGGGTTGCGTCTGCGACCGCCAAGCATGGAAGCCATCGAGCACTGCCAGGTCGCGCGCTCGTCCCTCGGCCAGCGACGATTCTGCGAGGAGCAGGGCGGCCTCCTCGGGCGTTGTCCAGCGAACGGCCGCGGTCTCAGCCGGGTCGAAGGGGCCCGGCTCGCCGGCCGGTTCGGCGACGAAGAAGCGGGTGACGGTGGTCGAGCCGGCGAAGCTGCCCTCGAGCGGCGCGATGATTCGGGCTGCATAGCCGGTCTCTTCCAGCGTTTCGCGCAGCGCAGCCTCTTCGGGAGACTCGCCAGGGTCGATGCGCCCTTTGGGGAAGGTCCAGAAGTAACCGCCGAAGTGGCCGGTCGGCTTCCGGAGCAGCAGCCTGCTTCCATCCCAGAGGATGAGACCGGCGGCCTGCTTCAATGGCTGAGCCCTTCGTCGTCGGTCAGTCCGCGGAGCTGTGCCCAGACCTTGCCGTAGATGGCGGCGGCGTTCGGGTCGTTCTCGGCGACTGCATCCTTGAAGTTGCTGTAGTCGATGGCAGCGACGGCCATGCTCACCGCATCTTCGACGGCCATGCGGTCCGCGACGAGGCGGTAGGGGTAGTCGGTAGCGCCGCCGACCTGGATTGGGCCAGACTCCTGGAGGTAGGCGAGTTTCAGCGCCTCGAGGTGCTCGCGGCTCCGGGCGCGGATGGTGAGGGTATCGCCGGCGACATCCTCGGGCTTTTGAACGATGCTGAAGAATCCGATGGTGGTTTGAATCCACATGGCTGCGTTTCCTGGGTTCGAAGTGAAAGGTCGAGAGGGACGATCAAGTTCGGGCGCGGGTTACACGGTCATCGTTGGCAGAGCCTCGTTGCGGTGGGCATGGGTGGTCGATTGATACTGCCGCCGGATTACCCGGCCATCAGTAGGGCGCCGGGACGTTGCCGCCGTCATTGTCGTCGTCGTCGTCCGCGACCGTCTGGATGATGCCCATGCGGTCGAGGTAGTCCCGCTCGTCGCGAACCAGCTGCCGCTGCCGGTCGCGCTCTCGCAGCCAGCAGGTGCTGCAGACCTCCTTGGGTCGCCGGCCGCTAAAGTCCACCCGGGCGGCGAGGAGATAGTCCTCCGCCACCACCTTGCCGCAGATACTCATGACCACGTTCACATCGTATCGAATCTCGCCGTAGCCCGCATAATAGGGTCGGAGGGCATGGACGGTGGTGTCTTTGACGAGACACTCTGTCTTTCGTTTGCCAAGCTTGGCCATGGGGTCCCTTACGCTCCGTGGGGGAGCTGTGATGCTCTTCTAGGTCGTCTCTCCGCGGGCCTCTCCGGCTGTGCCGTTACTCCGACCGGCGCCGGCGGGGCGGGTCGGGCATCATGCCAAAGTCGAGGACGAAGCCGCCATTGCCGTCGGATGTGAAGGCTACCTTGCCCTCGACCTCCGCGGTGGCCTCCGCCAAGGCCTCGTCCGAGAGCTTGCCGCTGTCTCGCAGTTCGGCGAGCCTGCCAATCTCCGCCACAATCCGGTCG
>CAIWGR010000369.1 GCA_903912275.1 uncultured delta proteobacterium | reverse complement strand
TCGCCGCCCGATCCGTTGGTCACCACCGGCACCGCGCCCAGCGCGCGCAGGCGCTCGCACTTGCCGGCGCTGCGTGTCGTCGCGATGACCGTCGCCCCTCTGGCCACCGCCATCTGCGTCAGCCAGAGCCCGACGCCGCCAGCTGCAGCACGAATGAGGACCGTGTCACCAGCATGAATCGTCGCGACCCACTCCGCGCACCAGACCGCCGTCGCGCCCTGCACCGGTATCGCTGCAGCCTGCGCGAAATCCACCTCTGCAGGAAGGGAAACCAGCCCATCGGCGAGTGTCACCACACTGCGGCCGTAGCCCCCGAAGCGGGTGAGCGCCATCACACGGTCGCCGACCTTCCACCCCTCGACCCCGGGACCCACGGCGGAGATGCGGCCCGCAACCTCGTAGCCCAGCGTCGCAGGGTTGGGAGGCGCGTCGGGGTAGACGCCAAGCCGCGCCATCACATCGGCAAAGTTGAGCCCAAAGGCGGCAGCGTCGACCACCACCTCTCCGGCGCCTGGCGCGCGGAGTTCAACGGTCCGCAGCTCAAAGGCAGCCGCTGCCTCCCCGTTACGAACCAACACCCACGCCTCGGTCTTCATCTTCTGCCTCCGGACTGCCGCTTCGCACTTGTCGGTCCTAACGGTGCGCGGTAGACCCGCCAAGACCCATCGTGCGAAGGAGCAGCAGCGCCATGTACCAGTTCGAACTCACCGAAGAACAAGTCGCCATTCGTGACACCGCCCGCGCCTTCGCACGCGATGTCATCATCCCTGTCGCCGGTGAGCTCGACGAGCACGGCACCTTCCCGCGCGACATCTGCGCCAAGGCCTTCGACCTGGGCCTCATGAATGTGGAGGTCCCCGAGGAGTACGGCGGCCTCGGACTTGGCGCCTTTGAGCACGCCATCATCTGCGAGGAGCTCTCCTACGGCTGCGTCGGCGTCGCCACCACCATCTCCGCCAACAACCTCGCTGCCACCCCCATCTTCCTCGCGGGCACGCACGAGCAGAAGAAGCAGTATCTCGGCGGCCTCACGGGCGCCCTCTCCTTCGCCTCCTATGCCACCAGCGAGCCCGACGCCGGCTCCGACGTCGCAGGCCTGCGCTGCCGCTACGAGCGCAAGGGCGACACCTTTGTCCTCAACGGCTCCAAGCAGTGGATCACCAACGGTGGCCACGCAGATTTCATTGTCATCTTCGCCACCCGCGACGCCGCAACCCGCCACAAAGGCATCTCGGCCTTCATTGTCCCCAAGGGGACGCCCGGCCTCTCCATCGGCAAGAAGGAGAACAAGATGGGGCAGCGCTGCTCCAACACCACCGCCATCCACCTCGAGGATTGCGCCATCCCCGCCGCCAACCTGCTCGGCGCCGAGGGCGATGGCTTCAAGCTGGCCATGGCCACCTTCGACCGCACCCGCCCCGACATCGCAGCCTTCGGCCTCGGCATCATGCGCCGCGCCATCGACGAGTCGGTCAAGTATGCCAAGGAGCGCAAGACCTTCGGCGTGCCCATCGCGCAGCACCAGGCGATCCAGTTCCTCATCGCCGACATGGCCATCGCCTATGAGGCCGGCCACCTGCTCACCTACAAGGCCGCCACGCTCCTCGACCGCGACCAGCCGAGCGCCATGCTCAGCGCCTATGCCAAGTGCTTCTGCGCCGACAACGCCATGCGGGTCGCCACCGACGCCGTCCAGGTCTTCGGCGGCAACGGTTACGTCAAAGAGTATCCCGTCGAGAAGCTCATGCGCGATGCGAAACTGCTGCAGATTTACGAGGGAACCTCGCAGGTCCAGCGCATGGTCATCGCCAAGCGTCTGCTGGCCTAACCCCCGCTCCCGCTAGGAAGCAGGCCCGCAACCTGCTAGCGACCCTCCCTGCCGGCCTCTGCGCCACCTCCACACCTCCTCCGCAACGACCGCATGGCTCTGGATTTCAAGGCACCCAAGACCTGGAGCGCCATCGCGAAGGTGGGCCTCGTGCTCTTCCTCCTCGCGGGTGGTTCGTTGCTCTATCCCGTCCTGCTCTGTGCGCTCGGGGCCGCGACCGGCGGTGGGCCGGACGCGGGATTAGCCGCATGCGTCATCCAGCAGCCCATGCTGCAGTCGCCGGCATTCGCCGCCGCTGTCACGGTGATGGGCATCACGGTCTTCGTCCTCGCCACCTACCGCGCCCGCAATGTGGGACGGTTTGTGCCGCCCAAGCCTGGTGCCACCAAGGCCATGCCGAGCATCCCTGCCTCGCCCAAGTTCACCGTCGCCAACCCTGCCTTCGCTGCCCAGTCGCACGCCGGCCACGCCACGCTCGCCAATCCCGCCACCGGCTCTGCCCCCAAGATGGTCCGGCCGCACGCCACCGGCGGAGCAAACCGTGCGGAGCGTGACCCCGCAGACCGCTGGGCAACGGGCTCGAAGCAGTCCACGACCTTCAACGAAAACCCCTTCGGAAACGACGGTAGCAGCCCCTTCGGAAACGACGGTAGCAGCCCCTTCGGAAACGATGGCAGCAGCCCCTTCGGAAACGACGGAGGTAACCCCTTCGGAAACGACGGAGGTAGCCCCTTCGGAAACGACGGAGGCAACCCGTTCGGTCAGTCCGACGCAGGTGGCATCTCCTCTGCCAACCCCTTCGCCGATCAGCACTTTGGCGGCCCAACCCCCACCTCAAGCGGCGCCAATTCCGCCCCCGAGAGCTTCCAGTCCTTCGCAGACGACCCCTTCGGCATCGAGGAGCCTGTCGGCGTGGGACTTGGATTCGGAGACCCCTTCGGCGTGGAGGACGGCCTGAACGGTGCCGACTCGCTCGACGCTGAGCTCGGCCTCACGGGCGGCACCGAGATGGCGACGCCTCTCACGCCCCCCTCTCAGGTTGCAACGCTGTTTGCTCCTCCCAAAACGGCGGCCATCGTCACGCCCCCTTCGCGGAGCAGCGAAGACAAAGACAAACTCGATTTCAACCTCGACCTTGGCCTCAACGATCCCAAGCTCCGGACGACTGCCGCGCATGCGGTCGTGGAGCCCCCCGTTGTCGTGCCGCAGCCGGCGATACCCAGCGCGCCTGCCCGTCCCGCGACCCGTCCCGTCTTCGCGGAGCCAGAATTGCAGGGTGTGCGACTGGCGCCCAACCTTTCCTTCGGAGACGACATCGCCTTCGAGGTGCGGGGCAAGCACCTCGTGCACGAGGCCAAGTCCGAGGCCACTGTGCAGCTGGCCTACATCGATCCCACGCGTGGCGTAACGCCCCTCTGGTCGCCGCCTCGACCCCTTCACGAGTTTGCGGGAGCGCGCGAACTCGAGCGGTCGCCGCGGGCTGTCTTGCGCGTCACCTGGGAGTCGGTTGCGGCGACCATCGTCGGTCTCGCCTCTGCGCCCGGCGCGGGTCCGGGCCGCATCCGGCTGCTGGTTGCGACCAACCGCGCTGAAGAAATCTCCGCTGCCCCCATCTCTGACGGCCTCGCCGTAGACCTCGCCATCCGTGGCGGCGCGCTCTTCCGTGCAACCACCGCCTCGCTCCGAGCCCCCGACGGTACGGTCTACGGCATCGGCATT
>CAIWGR010000368.1 GCA_903912275.1 uncultured delta proteobacterium | reverse complement strand
TCGCCCAGCACGGCCAAGCAGTGGGACCTCCTCCGCCACCTCGCCGATGAGCTCCGCTCCGTCGGCTGCACCGAGGTTGAGCTCCTCGACCACGGCTATGTCTTCGCCACCATCCCTGCCACGACCTCCAAGGAGGGCGTGCCCACCATCGGCTTTGTCGCCCATGTCGATACCTCTCCCGAGATGAGCGGCGCCGGCGTGAAGCCCATCGTGCACGCCAACTACCAGGGCCAAGATCTCCACCTCCCCGACGACGCCACCGCCATCCTCAAGCCCTCCGAGCACCCCTACCTGCTCGAGCAGCTCGGATGCGCCGTCATCACCGCCTCGGGCACCACCCTGCTCGGCGCAGACAACAAGGCCGGCGTCGCAGAGATTGTGGGAGCAGCCGAGTACCTCATCGCCCACCCCGAGATCTCGCACGGCCGCATCCGAATCGCCTTCACCCCCGACGAGGAGATCGGACGCGGCGCCGACCACTTCGATGTCGCCCACTTCGGCGCCACCGCCGCCTACACCATGGACGGAAGCCGGCGCGGTGAGCTCGAAGTCGAGAGCTTCTCGGCCGACGCCATGACCGTCACCTTCCAGGGCTTCAACTGCCACCCGGGCTGGGCGAAGGACAAAATGGTCAACTCCATCAAGGTCGCCGCCGACTTCATCCACAGGCTCCCCAAGCAGACCGACGCACCAGAGAACACGCAGGACTTCGAGGGCTACGTCCACCCCAACAGCATGGAGGCCTCGGTCGACCGCACCTCCGTCCACTTCCTCATCCGTGACTTCGACACCGCCAACCTGGCACGCCGTGAGGCCTTCCTCGCCGATCTCGCGCAGGCCACCGCAGCCGACCACCCCGGAACCACGGTCAGCACGCTCGTCACCGAGACCTACCGCAACATGCGCGAGGTCCTCGACCACACCCCCGACATCGTCGAAAACGCCCGCGAGGCCATCCGCAGAGCCGGCTTCGTGCCGAGCGGCCAGGCCATCCGCGGCGGCACCGACGGCTCCCGGCTCTCCTTCATGGGCCTGCCCACGCCCAACATCTTCGCGGGCGAACAGGCCATCCACTCCCGCCTGGAGTGGGTCTCCGACTACGACATGCACAAGGCGGTCGAGGTCATCGTCGAACTTGCCCGCGTCTGGGAAGAGCGGGCCTAACGGTTAGCGGCCGAGTTGCTCGGTGCCCTCGGCGGAGTTCCGCCCCTTGAGCTTCTCGAGCAGGCCATCGGCCTCCCGCTGCTTCTCCGACGCCTCCGCAGCGCCTGATGGCGTGCGCGACAGCACCCGGCGCTTGGGCTCCTCGGGCGGCAGCCCCTTGAGCCGTCGCAGCTCCTCGGCGTCTTGCGGCGAGAGGCCCTCGTCCTTGGCAGCCTCCTCCTCGAGCTGACGCAGCCGCTCCTTGCCCGCCTTCTCGGCCTCCTCCGCTGCCTTCAGATCGTCGGGGTCGTCCTCCACTCCCACGCCGCTTGCCTCGCGCCCGTCGACGGTGCTCTTGGTGAGACGAGCCTTGAGGTCGTTGAAGATGCGCTCCGGCGTGCCGCCATCCAGTCGCTTGTCGCGCATCAGCGTGGGGAGTGCGGCCGCGGCCGCCGAGATGAGAATCGCAATGACGATCCAGCGCAGGATCATGGGTAACCTCCGAGTTTGCGAGGCCTCACGGTCGCCCAGTGCCGCCCGCACGGTCAAGAAATTCGCGAGGATTTTGCCTCCTTCCGCCCGCCGCTCTATCGCGAGCGTGCAATGACAAACACCGAACCGAACTCCACCGAAGCGTCTGCCCCGATCGCCCGAAAGGCGCTCCGCTGGGCAGCCATCCTGCTGGCGCTCGCCGGCCTCGCCGCCGTCGTGCTCGCGCTTGCCTACCCGAGCCTCGAGCGGGCGGCACTCGCCAAGGCCGATGCAAAGCTCAAGGCCCGGAACATCGACCTCACCTACAGCGGCGTGAGCACCCGGATGAACGGCCTCGTGGCCTTCGACAACGCCGTCATCAAAGCCCGAGGCTGGACGCTCACCTGCGACCGCATGGCCGTCAATCTCGCGGTCTACAAGGCCCTGTTCGGCGATATCCGCGCCGACGTCATCGACCTCGGCCACTGCGACGCCTCCAAGGCCGCCAGCAACGACGAGGCCGCGCCCAAGGTCGCCGAGGTCGCAGACAAGGCCTCCTCCATGCTCGGGGCACCGCTCACGACGCTGCGCGAGCGGGTCGGAGAGGTTCGCATCGCCTCCTTCACACTGCACCACCGCATCGGAACCGCCGACCAGACCGCCACCCTCTCCGACTTTGTCGCCGCCTTCGAAGCAGGCGACGAACTCCGCGGAACCCTCGCGCTGCAGGGGCCCGTATCGGCGCCGGCCGCCCCCTTCGAAGCCACCGCTGCAGAGCAGGAGATCGCCCTCCGCTTCCCCGCGCCGCTCGCCATCAAGACCGACTACGGCACGGTCAACGCCGGAAAGTTTCTGCTCGCAGACGGCCCACGCGTCGGGATTGGCGATCTGCATGCGACGCTGCCCGACTACCCCGAACTGCTCGGCATCGATGCCGGTTGGCTCGGCATCGAACACAGCGATGCTGGCTGGCGCCTCGTCGGCCGCGATGGTCGCGCAGTGCTCAAGCCGCTGCCCAAACTCCCCGAGGGCTCGGGCGAAGTCGAAGAGAAGGAGACCCCCAAGCCCCGCAAGAAGCGCGACCCCAACGCCCCCAAGAAGAAGGGCTTCCAGCGGCCCGAAGGCCCCAGCGCAGGCCAACGCCTCTTCACCTCCGCCCTCGAGAAGGGTCGGCTTGCGGTCGCCCTCCTCGACCTCGCGCGCCATGACCTCTTCAATGCGCCCCGCCTCCCCAACGAGAAGGCCGCTGCGCCCGAGCTCGGCCCCGACGATCCAGCACTCCTCGGCGTCACACCCAAGCTCGAACCGCTCCTGACACCGCAGCGCGGCAAGCCGTTGCGGGGGAAACCGCCCGCGCCGCTCGACGAGAAGTTCAAGGCCTATGCGGCCAAGGGGCGCGGATACCTCGACAAGCTGTCGACGGCCCTCTCCAGCACGCGCGAGCCCATCGGCATCAAGCTCGAGAACATGCAGCTCATGCGCGGCGACGAGGAGCGTGCAGGCGTCCGCTCCTTCGAAATCACTGGCGCGGGCAAACTCGACGCCCAGGTCGGCATCAGCGGCGTTGCCATCGCGCTCAAGGCCGATCTCGCAACCAACGACCCCATCACCTTCAAGGCAGATGGCCTCGATCTCTCGCCGCTCACCAAGATCCTCCCCAAGAAGTCCAATGTGAAGGGCAAGCTTGATCTCGACCTGACCCTCGAGGTCGATGCCGACCGTCCCGCGCTCGTCATCTCCGGCACCGCCGGCATCCGCGAGGGATTCTTCAACTCTCCGGCCGTAGCACCCTCGCCTGTCGAAGGCTGGAGCGTTTCGTCGAAGCTCAACGCCGCCTTCGACCTCGCCGATCGCGGCCAGTTTGAGACCCGCGTCGACGGCGACTTTAGCGGTATCCCCGGCTTCCTACGGGTATCCGTCAAGCCCGATGCGGAGACCCACACCATCCGCCTCGCCGTAGGCATCTCCAAGCCCACCGAGTGCCAGAAGGCCTACGAGGCCATCCCCGAGGCCATGCTCCCACACCTCGGCCGCGACGGCGCCAAGTTCACCGGCAGCATGCAGCCCGTGCTCGCCTATGTCCTGCGCCTCAATGACCCCTGGTCCTTCGTCTTCGACATCGATGGCTTCCCCAACACCTGCAACATCACCGCCATCACCAAGCGCGACTACGACCCCATCGAGCTCACCAGCAACACCTACACCTTCAAGGTCACAAACTACGTCTCCAAGGGCGACATCGTCGTCGGGCCGGGCACCCCGGACTTCCTCAGCTACGAATCCATGCCCCCCTATGTCGCCGCGGCCATGTACCTCTCCGAAGAGATCGGCTTCCGCTACCTCGATGCCCCCGCCAACGCGATGAGCATCCCCCTCATGAACAAGGGCATCCGCATCAGCCTCGAGCGCGGACGCTACGTCTATGGCGGCTCCACCCTCTCGCAGCAGCTCGTCAAGAACCTCTACTTCAGCCGCGACAAGACGCTCTCTCGCAAGCTCGAGGAGCTCGTCGTCACCTGGCGCATGTCGAAGGTTGTCCCAAAGAAGCGTATCCTCGAACTCTACCTCAACTGCATCGAGTTCGGTCCCAACCTCTACGGCATCAAACGGGCCGCCTCCCACTACTTCGGCAAGTCGGCCTCGGAGCTGACGCCGCTCGAGGCTGTCTACCTCGCAGCCCTCAAGCCCTCGCCCTACCAGGGTGCCCACGACATGAAGGCGGGCAACTCTCCGGTCGGGGGCATGCTGCCCACACGGCTCAAGGAGCTGCTCGATCGACTCAACTCCTACGGCTACGGCGTCACGCCCCAGGAGGTTCTTCACTACTGCCCCTATGTCGTCGCCTTCCCCACCTCGTCGACGCCCTCCGCCTACCACGCCATCCCCCGCCCCGACTGGGTCTTCTCAGGCGCCGCGCCGCCGCCGCTGCCCGCAGGTTACGACCCCGTCCGACCCTGGACCGACACCGCGATCAGGCCCGCTCCCGGCGAGCCCTGCAGCTTCGGTGCACCCGCGGCAGAGGGCTCCGGCGAGCCGGTCGATCCGGCCGCACCGCTCCTCGCGCCACTCCCCACCGAGTAGCCTCCGACGGTTCGCGCAGGCAGCTCGCTACTTCGCGGGCCGCTCCAGCACCGCGAGCTCGTAGGCGCCACCAACGCCCCGCTCGCTGCTGTCCACGCCGACCACCACCATGCCGTCGCGGTCCGAGGTCCAGACAAGCGGAGACGAGGCTGCAGTCTCTGCCAGTGCGCTCCCCGCAACCTGCCCGCAATCGGCAAGCAGGTAGAGGCCACCCGCGAACTGTCCCAGCGTATCGAGTTCGAGCTGGTAGGTGGCGCCCTTCTTCACAGCGAGCGTGAAGAAGTGGTCGGGTCCTGCCCACGCGAGGCCGCTCCCCTTCAAGGGCTGCGTCACCTGGGTCGTGGCGCCGCGGGAGTTCCCCTGCATCCGCTTGCCCGGCAACAGCGGCGGCGCCTTGTCGCAGAGGTCACTTCCGCCAGAGATACCTGCGCCCTCAGGCCCCGAAGCAGCGGCGCCTGGCGACGGGAGCCGGAAGACCTCAAGCTCGTAGCTGCCAGCTGCGGTGTAGTCGCCCTTGGCATCAACGCCGAGCCAGATGGGCCCGTCTTCGGTCGCGGTGTAGAAGACCGCCTTGCCAGCCGTCTCGCCGAAGAGCAGGCCCTGCTCCGGCGCCGCGCAGGCGCGGACGCCAAAGAGGCCGAGCGAACCGCTCTTTGCGCGGAGGGCGAAGCGGTAGCTGTCGCCCGCCTGCAGGTCGATGCGGTAGAAGGCGTCTCGGCCGCCCCAGGCCGAGGCGCCGCTGCCCTCCACGGGCTGGAAGTCGCCCGCAAAGGCCGCGAGGTCGCCCGAGACCACCGTCGGTGCGGTGCCGACCGCTGGGGACGAGAGCCAGAGCGGCAGCGAGCAGGTGTCGCCCCGCTTGATGCCCTCGGGCAGAGGCGCCGGGTCATCTCGCAGGGCCGGGCCTGCCGCAGCCAGCGGCGCAGCAGCGAGCGCAGCCGGCGTTACTGGGCCTGCTGCCTGCTCCGCTCCCTTCTTGCCGCAGCCGGCGCCGCAACCCGACAGCGCAAACACCAGGCCCGACAGGACCGCAATCTCACAACGCATCGAGCGCATCGCCAACCTCTCCTTCCGTCGCCTCTTCAAACTGCCTTGCCGCCACGGAGCAGACCCCGTGTCGCGAGGCCTCGCGCCACAACCTGCTGCGCCACGAAACCTGCCACATCGGGAGCCAGCGTGCCCGGCCCGAAGCCGGCATCGTATCCCAGCTCCAAGGCAAGTTCGTGACCAATGCGCGGGCCGCCAGCGACCACGACCAACTTGTCTCGCAGCCCTTCGGCCTCGAGCAGCTCGATGAGCTCTGTCAGGTTCGTCTTGTGAATATCCTTCTGCGTCACGATCTGCGACACCAGCAGCGCATCCGCGTTGTAGCGGTAGGCCGCCTCGATGAGCGCCTCGTTCGACACCTGGCTGCCCAGGTTGTGCGCCTCGATCTCGTGGTAGCTCTCGAGCCCCTTCTCGCCCGAGATGCCCTTGAGGTTCATGATGGCATCGATGCCCACCGTGTGCGCGTCGGTGCCCGTGCAGGCTCCCAGCAGCACCAGCTTCCGGCCCACCTGCTCGGCGATGAAGGTGTCGATCTCCGTCTTCGTCATGCGCCGGCCTTCGACCTTCGGGACCACCACCTTGGTGAAGTCCACCGTCACCGCCGTCCGCGCATAGACAATGAAGAAGCTGTAGCCCTCGCCCAGATCGGCCGCATGATAAATGCTTGGCTCGGTCAGCCCCATACCGATGGCCATGAGACGCGCTGCCTCGCGGGCCTCGTCGCCGAAGGGCACGGGCAGCGTGAAGGAGAGCTGCACGGCGCCGTCGTCCAGCGTGTCGCCATACGGGCGAACCCGCGTAAGGTCGGGCGGAGTCGCCCCGGTTCTACCGATGATTGCCATGGCTCGCCTCGTTTGCGTCGAGCTGCAGCGCAGCCCGAAGTCCAGCCTCGATGGGATTGAAATAATCGGCTGCCCGCACCACAACGCCGGCGCGGCCACGACCACCATCGCGACGCCGCTTCACGTCTGCGAAGCGGCCCGCTGCCAGCGCCTCAAAGAGCCCCATCGACTCCACCTCTTCGAGCAGCCCGATGGTCTGCTCCACGGTCTCGTGTGCCCGCCGAACCACAAGCCCGTCGCGCCTGAACTCTACCTCGTCGCCGATCGAAGCAGCGTTGTTGAGGATGTAGCGCGCGCTCTCGATCGCCATGTGACGGTCGTGCATGTGGGGCGTGTGCATCGCCTCGGTGTGCATGCCAAGCAGCTGGATGCCCTGCTTCGTCCAGGCCGTCACCAGGTTGAACATCGCATCCTGCACGTAGCCCTTGAAGACATTGCCCGTCATGTAGCGCGTGGGCGGCATGTACTTGAGCTTGTGGTCAGGGAAGACCTCACGCACCAGCTGCGCCTGCGCGAGCTCCATGAGGAAGCCGTCGCGCGCTGCAGGGTCCATCTCGAAGGCGTGGCCGAGGCCAAGCTGCCACGGCGCGAGCCCCGAACGGAAGGCGAGCTGCTCGTTGATGAGCTGGCTCGCGAGCACCGTGTGGGTCGCCTCGATGGCGTCATCGGTCGTCAGGTAGTTGTCTTCCCCCGTGTTGATGATGACGCCGGCGTGGGCGTTGATCATGCGCGAGAAGTACTGGTCGATGAGCGTCCGCTCCGGGTTGATGTCGCGGAAGAGGATGCCGTAGAGCGCATCGTTGAGCATCATGTCGAGCCGCTCGAGCGCGCCCATCGCTGCAATCTCCGGCATGCAGAGGCCGCTGCAGTAGTTGGTTAGCAGCACATACCGGTTGATGCGCTCACCCACCTCATCGAGCGCGGTGCGCATCACCCGGAAGTTGGCCTGCGTTGCATAGGTCCCGCCGAAGCCCTCGGTCGTCTCACCGTAGGGCACGAAGTCGAGCAGAGACTGGCCGGTGCTGCGGATGACGGCGATGACATCCGCGCCCTGCACCGCAGCCGCCTTGCCCTGCACGGCATCCTCGAAGATGTTTCCGGTCGCGACGATGACATAGAGCATCGTCTCGTTTGGCGGTCCGAGCCGCGCCATCCGCTCGCGGCGCTCCGTGGCCGTGCGACCCACGCGCGCCACAGCATCGGCACCGATCCGCTCGCCGAGCGCCCGGGCCTCTGCCTCGTTGTGAATCTCCCAGGTGCCGAGATCGAGTTCACCGCGCGCGGCCGCCTCCGCCACCTGCTGCGGCTCGAGGCCGAGCGCGGCCATCGCGCTGCAGAAGGGTAGCATTACGCCACGATCGAGACGACCGGCGCGGGCTACCTGATCCACCACCACGTTCGGCAGCGGAATGCCCTGCTCCTCAATCCCATCTACACCCAGCAGGCGGAGCAGCGTCCGCTCCACCGCCACGGTCGTCCGCGCACGCACAAAACCGGTCAGCGAGTCGGCGATGTTCGAGGCGCTCGCCCGTGCACGCGCCACCTTCGCCTCGTCCAAAAACAACTTCGATGCTGCACTCATTCAACTGCTCCGGTTTGATCCGCTCTCAACAGATGCGCGGAACTGCCGCGCGATGCTGAGCACCTCGTCACCGAGGCCAAGCGCGGCCGCGACACGGAGCGCATCCGAGGCGGCCGAGCCGTCAGCCGGCACGAGGCGGTAGTCCATACGCGATTCGAGTACCGCGAGCGAACCTTCGCCCAACATCTCGCTCTCCGTGACAGCGCCGCGCAGCCCAGCAACCGCCCACGCAGAAACCGCAACACCGTGGCCCGCGTCAGCGAAATGGGTAGCGAACCAGCCATGCCAGCCGCGTGCTGCAACAGCCGCCACAAGCCCCTCGAGCAGTGCCGCACCGTCGGCGGGAGAGGTAGTCCGAGCCGGCTCATCAGCGATGATGAAGCCCGAGCCGGGCCGCTCCAGCAACGACTTCCAGGCCACCACCTCGCTACCGAAGCTCGATAGCCCATGACGGCTCCCCTGCTCCTGCCCTGCGAGCACCTCCACAAAGTCGACCCGCGGAAACAGCACCTTTGCCGCAGGCGCCGGCAACCCCGACGCCCCGCAGAGCAACATCAGTCCGGCAAGCTGTAGCGCCACCGATTTGCCCCCCATGTTGGCGCCCGTCAGCATCGACACACCGGCCGGCAGCGCGAAGGACTGCAACACGAAGCTGCCGCCACGCGCCGCGACCGCCGCCGCAACCGCGGGATGATGGCCCTCCACCACCTCGAGCTGCCCGCCGGGCTCCGGCCAGCAGCCCGACCAGCTCGACCGCAGCAGACACTTCGCCAGCCGAAGGTCCAGCGAGGTCACCCAGGCAAACGCCTCTGCGATCGCCGCCACGGCCGGCCGCAGCGCCTCTGCGACCTCCGACAGCACCTCCGTTTCGACCTTCAGCAGCGCAGCGCGGGCCGCCTCATGAGCCGACTGCAGCTGCCCCAACCGCTGATCCTCTTCACCCGACGCGCGCGCCGAGAGCAGCGACCGCTGCGCGACCAGCTCCGCCTCACGGGCCGCCTGCAGCGCTCCGCTCCGCGCCGTCGAAAGCACGAACCTAGCAGCGGGGTCTCCAGGCGCATGAAGCAGCGCGTAGAGCTCCCGCACGGCTGCCTCTTCCACCAGCGGATAGCCCGCCACAGCGGCCACCTGCGGCAGCAGACCGAGCACCGCAAACAGCACCTGCTTCACGCGGAAGAGCAGCGCCATCTCTGCACCACCACCAGCCTGAAGCGAGGTCAGCGCACCGTCGAGCGACGGCAAGTCGCGCAGCGCCTCCCGCACAACAGCGCCCTCCAAGAGCCCCGCCGACAGCGCCTCGTCCAGCAGCAGGCAGCAGCGTCGCTCCTCCCACCAGGCAGCCTCGTCCAGCACCGGCCAATGACGGGCAGCATCGGCACCCGCCTCGCTCGCAGGACGCCACAGCGCGAGCAGCTCCCGACCGCCCATCCAGTTCATCGCTTGTGCAGAGATCTTCATGCCGCTGCCCGTTGCAGACCAAGGGGAACCCCGCTTGGCATCGCCCACCGCGAGTGTCAAACCTCGCCAGAACCACCGGCGCGGTGCAACTTCGACCCTGCCACATCCCACAGGAGCAGGCCGGCCGGCAGCCGCGACGAGAGCGCCGCGCACAGCTGCTCCGACGCCACACCGCCGCCCTCCGGCCGCGTCGGATTGTAGGCCACCGCCAGCAGCGGGACCGCCCGCGCTACCGAAAGCGTCACACCGGCCTTCGCAAGGCGCCGCTGCATCGCCTCGGTCACCATCACATGCGTTGCGTCGGTCACCACCACCTCGCGCGGCCCATCCTTCCCAAGCCCGAGCAGCAGCGCCGCCGCCCGCTCCGAGAAGGCGCCTGGCGCAAAGAGCCGCTCCGGCCGCGCCGTGCGCAGAGCCTGCGTTGCCTCGTCCGACAGCAGCGACGGCGCCGCGAGTAGCTCCGCTACACCCCCACGCCAACCCACCAGCCCGCCGTCACCAGCAGTGCGCCACCAGGCCTCCGCGGCCACCGGCAACGCAAACCGCGCCACCACCTCTGCCGTCCGAAGCGCCACCGCATCGGGCTGGTCTGCAACCGCCATGCCCGTCGCCAGCAGCACCCCGTCGCAGAGCCCGGGCGATGCCGCCATCAGCCGGTCAAAGGCCCCATCAATCAGCACCCGCGCAGCACCGGCCGATCGCAGTGCCTCCACCGCCAGCGCCACATCGCTCCTGAACCGAACCCCCGCCAGCACAAGCCGCCCCGGCCGCGTCGCACGCACCAGAAAGAGCTCGCCGAGCACGCTCCGAACCCCGAGCCGCGACAGCAGCTCCGGCCCGCAC
>CAIWGR010000367.1 GCA_903912275.1 uncultured delta proteobacterium | reverse complement strand
TCCGAGGCAACTCCCGCGCAGGGGTGTAGGCCAGGCTCGGGTCCTGCCCCCACCTCCAGGCGCTTCTCAGGACGCTGAGGTCCTTCTTGACCGAATCGGTGCCGCACCCGTCCCGCAGGCTCTCATGCGCATAGGCCTCCATCTGCGTCCGACCGAGCGACGATAGGAGGACACTCCCCATACGCGCCTTCACGCGGGCGAGCACATTCTTTTGCGTGGTGACGGTGGCGTCGTGGAGATCCGCGCGATCGGCCTGCCGCTCCGCATACTTCTCGCAAAGGTCGCCCACGGTCAGCACCTTGCCGGAGACGGATGTCACCGTCGGACCACGCCGGATGATGTCCATCATCGCGAGGTCCACGTCCTTGGGCTCGGCCCATCCGGACCATAGGAAAACGGCGTGGCCCGCGATGCGACGCTCGACGCGCCAGTAGTACAGGCCAGTCTCCGGGTCAGGACCGCGGTTGACGCGCGCGTTCAGATCTCCGAACTTACGAGGCTTCGGCCTGCTCTTCGGCCTGCTCTTCGCCCCGGTCACCGCAGACCCCGCCGGCCCGTTGCGGCGCGAGTGGGAAGGCTCTCCATCGCGTGCGCGCCCTGCGACTGGACGGCGGTCACCACGTCACCCCAAACCACCAAATGTCGCCCGTCCACCGTCCGGATCAGACCGCTGCGGTGCATCCACTTCATCGCCGCGGCCTCCGACATCGGGAGCAGCTCGGCGGCCTTGGTGGGACTGATGACGGCGGCTGCCCCGAGCTGCAGGCGGGCGGCTTCGATCGAGGGCGTTGGACTTGGCCGCGCAACAGGGCACGAGGCGTCCCCAACTTTTTCCCGCGCCTGAACTTCACCGAGGATCACGCACATCGCGAGGTTGTCCGCGATCTCGGACCACAGGTCGGCACCGGTGGTGTCGCCGTGTTCCCAGTGGAATCTGTGGGCGTATTGCGCGAACGCGCGGAGGTCCTCGAGGGACACCGGGGGCAGGGCCGCGACGGCGGCTTCGCCATCCTGACAGGCGAGGGCGAGGCGGGCAGCAGCGGCGAGCGCTCGGCGCTCGGCTTCTGTGGAGTCAGAAGCGCGCCATGGACGCGGCGATGGGTGTGAACCAGCTGGTGGAGCTGGCTGCGTTGCGCTGGGCTTGCGTTGGCGCCCTGCAATGGGTAAAGAAAACATAGGTATCCCGGGAATGCGGTGAGCCGAGAGCCCCAACAATGTGAAGGCTCACGAGCCTGATGCGTTGGCGCGCATCAGGATTTCGTCATTTTGGGGTATCCGATCTGTGAAAGGGTGCCAGTGCGGACACGCAGATTCTGCTATTTGCTCGTGGCGACTTTCTTGTCATGCGTCAAGTTCTATGGAAGGCCTCGCATTCCCGCCGGTGCCGCCCCAGTTGGCAATTGCGCTCGCTGCACGGGTGCTGTCGCGCTCCAACGCGCGGGTTCGGAGTGAAGAGTGCGTGGCAGACCCTGCAACACCGTCGGTGCGTCATGAACGACATCTGCTGGGGCTTCACCGAGTACGGCGGGTGGACTACTTTAGGTGAGCAAACCCGGGGCTCGTCTTGGTGAGCGTGTCAGGCCGACGGGGGGCTGGACTGGCTGGGAGCGTGCGTCGACGATGCTGCTCTCTCACGCGGACCGGCGGCTTCACGCGGGTTGGGGGTGGCGGTGACAGGGGCGCGGCAGGCGACCGGAGCGGGGCGCAGCCCGTCGGCTTGCCGACCGAGCGGCAGCGAGCGCGGAGGGCACCGACGGCGGCTTGCCGCTGGGCCGCCCCGACTTTTTTGGAATTGGCCCCCGTATTTCGTCCTATGTCGGTTTTCCTGTTCGTCCTGTGTAGGGCGTGCCGAGACCGCGGGGGTACCGTGAACAGGCGCCGTCAGGTCTGCGGCGCGCTGCTCCGGCCTGACCGAACTGCGGCCTGACCGAAGTGCGGCCTGACCGAACTGCGAGCGATCGTCCGCGCGCCTGTCGTCGACTTCGGTCTGGCCCGCGTGGGTCCCGAGGATGGGGGCGGCGGCGTCGGGCACGGTCGTGGGTGAGCGCTCCCCTGCCTTGCT
>CAIWGR010000366.1 GCA_903912275.1 uncultured delta proteobacterium | reverse complement strand
CGGAGCGTCAGCGACGCTTCGCCTTACGGTCATCCTTGATGTGGCCCCGGAAAGTACGCGTAGGGGCGAATTCACCAAGCTTGGGACCGACCATGTTCTCGGTCACGAACACCGGGATGAATGCCCTCCCGTTGTGGACATTGAACGTCAGCCCGACGAAATCGGGCGTGATGGTGGACCGACGAGACCAAGTCTTGATCGGCAACTTTGACTTTGCAGTCTTGGCCTTCTCGACTTTGTCCAACAGATACAGGTCGACAAACGGACCCTTTTTTAGTGAACGTCCCATACGCTTACTTGAGTTTCATCGGCCGACCATCGCGACGAACCAGGATGAACCGGTTCGAAATCTTGCGTTTGTTGCGGGTGCGGGCACCCTTGGCAAGTTTGCCCCACGGCGACATCAGGTGCTGGCGTCCGCCACCACCCTTAGATTTGCCCTGACCGCCACCGTTCGGGTGGTCGACCGGGTTGCGGACCATGCCGCGGCTCATCCCTCGCTTGCCCAACCACACATTGCGGCCAGCTTTGCCGATGGTGATATTCTCCCATTGGGCATTGCCTACCTGACCGATGGTGGCCAAGCAACGCTCGTGGATCAACCGGATCTCACCCGACGGCAACTTGACCTGGGCATACCCGCCGTCCCGCGACATCAACGTCGCGAACGAACCGGCGGACCGGACGATCTGGGCACCACGGCCCGGCACGAGTTCGATGTTGTGGATGCTGACGCCGACCGGGATGCTGCCAAGAGGAAGCGCGTTCCCGACAGTCGGGGCCGCCGCATCACCGCTCATCAGGGTGTCGCCGACTTTGATTCCGTCCGGAGCAACGATGTACGTCTTCTCCTTGTCGGAATACTCCAAGAGGGCGATACGGGCACTCCGGCCCGGATCGTATTCGATGGCGACGACGGTCGCCGGCACACCGAACTTCTTTCGCATGAAGTCGACGATGCGAATCTTCTGCTTGTGCCCGCCACCTATGGCGCGGGCGGTCACCCGGCCGTAGTTGTTGCGGCCACCAGTCTTCTTCTTGGTGAACACAAGCGAACTTTCCGGGTACGTCTTTGTGACGTCCGAAAAATCCTGCACGGTCGTATACCGCTGGGACGGCGTTAACGGTCTAAACGTTTTCACAGCAAAAAAATCACGAAGCGGAGCTCACGCGGGGTTCGGCCATAATTCCCTCCCCGCGTGGAGCGGATTGGTTGTCGGCCTAACCTACTCCCCGCATCAACCAGTTACAATTGAAACGGGAGCGCAGAGCTTAGGAATTGGAGGCTTTGCCGCAATACCTTTTTTGATTTTTTTCGCGGACCGACACGGGATGCGCTGGCGATAGAGTCGATGAAACCTGCTGTTTGAAGGCCTTCTGTTGAATTTCGGCGCGAAAGCCAGGCCCCTGCAAAAAATCTGCGAAGGTCCGGAATGTCGAGGGCTTCCAGTGAACAAGGAGCCGACTGGGTGCCGGGGCGACATGGTGGGCGGAGATGACGAACAGGCCTCGGCTGGATTTCTTTCGCCCCAGGACTCAACGAAACCGGGGAATCATGGAGCGGCCCTCCCCGGGTTCGGGGTTGAAATTTTCGGCCCGGCCTCCAAGCGTCCCCCCATGCTCAAGCACTCCCTGATCCATCCTGAGATCAACGCCATCCTCGGCCGCGCGGGCCACCACGCGAAGGTCCTCATCGCCGACGGCAACTATCCCGCTTCGACGAAGAAAGGCCCGAACGCACAGGTGATCCATCTCAACCTGGCGCCCGGCTG
>CAIWGR010000365.1 GCA_903912275.1 uncultured delta proteobacterium | reverse complement strand
GGCGCGACCGAACCGGAGGTGATTTCGCCCACCTGCCGCTCGCCGTCAAAGATGGGGTAGCCGTGACGCATCACCCCCTTCTCGGTCAGCACGAAGCCGCGCAGCACCCGCGCCGGCCCGGCAGCCCGCTCCGCCAGCAGCGCGTCGCGGCCGATGAAGTCGGCCTTGTCCCAGCCAACCACCCAGCTCAGCCCGGCCTGCACCGGCGTCGTGCTGTCGTCGATGTCCTGACCGTAGAGCGCAAGCCGTGCCTCGAGCCGGAGTGTGTCGCGGCAGCCGAGCCCCGCGAGCTTGAGCCCCTCCGGCTGACCGGCTGCGACCAGCGCATCAAAGACCGGTTCGGCATGGTCGCGCGGGATGTAGATCTCGAACCCAT
Source organism: uncultured delta proteobacterium (assembly GCA_903912275.1). GTDB lineage: Bacteria > Myxococcota_A > Bradymonadia > REDH01 > REDH01 > CAIWGR01. The sequence goes on along the minus strand of CAIWGR010000365.1, from coordinate 1,308 downwards.
CTTCGCCCGTGTAGCCTGTGCGCGAGAGCAGCACCCGCACGCCGGCAAGCTCGGCCCAGGCCACATGAAAGGGCGCCGGCAGCACAACGCCGGCACCAACCACCTGCTGCACGATGCCGACCGCCTTCGGACCTTGAATCGCAACCTGCGCCCAAGCATCCGAGTCGTCCGTCACCTCGGCCTCGCCGCCAATCTGCGCCCGAATCCAGTCGGCATCCTTGTGACGGTTTGCCGCGTTCACGCAGATGAGCCACTCCTGCTCGCCGAGCCGCGCCACGATGAGGTCGTCGACGATGCCGCCGTCGGGACGGCACATCGCGGTGTAGAGCGCCTTGCCGACAGGGAGCGCCGCACAGCGGTTGGTTACGAGGCGGTCCACAGCCGCCGTGGCGCCGGGGCCGCGGACGAAGACCTCGCCCATGTGGCTCACGTCGAAGAGACCGGCGGCCTGCCGCACGGCGTGGTGCTCGTCCACGATGCCCGAGTACCACATCGGCATCTCGAAGCCGGCGAAGGAGGCAAAGCGGGCGCCGGCAGCCACATGGCGGTCGTGGAGCGGGAGACGGGTCGTGGGGGTCGAAGACATGGGGCTTCCTTGCGGGTGGCGAAAACTAAATGCTCCAGGCCTGAGCAGCCGGACGAGGCATGCCGAGGCGGCGGCGGAGCATGGCCGCAACGAGGGTGTTCCAGAGGAGCATGGCGACGGTCATGGGGCCTACGCCGCCGGGCACGGGCGTGATGACGCCGGCGCGGGCGTGCGCCTCCTCAAACTCCACGTCGCCCGTCAGCTTGCCCGTCGGGAGTCGGTTGATGCCAACATCGATGATGGCAGCGCCCGGCTTCACCCAACTTCCGCGGATGAGGCCCGGCACGCCGGCCGCAACGATGACAACATCGGCCTGCGCGATGCAGGCGCCGAGGTCTTCGGTAAAGCGGTGACACATGGTCACCGTAGCGTCGGCCCGCACCAGCATCTGCGCGACCGGCCGCCCCACAATCACGCTCCTGCCCACCACCACCGCGCGCTTGCCCGACAGCGGCACGCCGGCAGCTTCGAGCAGCAGCATGCAGCCCGCCGGCGTGCAGGGTTCGAGCAGCGACCGCCCCGAAAAGAGCTGGCCCAGGTTGAGCGGATGAAAGCCATCCACATCTTTGCGGGGGTCAACGGCGGCGATGATCCGGCTCTCCGAAATTCCGCGCGGAAGCGGTAGCTGCACCAAGATGCCATCCACCGAGTCGTCGTTGTTGAGCGCCTCCACCAGCGCCACAATCTCGGCTTCGGTGACGGTCGCCTCGAGGTGGTGGTGG
>CAIWGR010000364.1 GCA_903912275.1 uncultured delta proteobacterium | reverse complement strand
TCTCCCCATCGCCTTCATCGCCGGCATCCCGGGCCGCTTCCTCGCGAGCTTCGGCATCACGATGAGCTTCTCGATTGTGGTCTCGCTCTTCGTCAGCTTCACGCTCACCCCGATGCTGGCGTCGCGCTGGCTGAAGCTGCCCAAAGAGGGTCACAAGAAGAACCCGCTCGAGCGGCTCGTCGATGTCTTCTATCGGCCGATTGAGCGGCTCTACATGGTGCTGCTCCGCTTCGCGATGCGGTTCCGTTGGCTGGTGATGCTCGCGGCGCTGGCGACGCTGATGTCGGTCCCCTTCATCGCCAAGCACACCTCCAAGGGCTTCCTGCCGCGCAACGACACGGCCCGCTTCGACGTTGCCGTGCGGGCGCCCGAGGGCTCCTCCATCGCGCAGACGGAGATCTATGCGGAGCGTATCGCGGCGCAGATCCGCAAGCTCGACCATGTGCGCTACACGATGACCACGATTGGCGAGGACGAGGCGCGGACGAGCAACCTTGCGCACATTTATGTGCAGCTCGTTCCTCCGTCGAAGCGTCCGCTCCGTCAGGACCAGATGATGGCGGTGGTGCGTGAAAAGGTGCTGTCGAAGGTGCCGAAGGAGATTCGCGCCTTCTGCAACGAGGTGCCGGAGATCAGCGGCGGCGGCCAGAGCTCGGCGGCCTTCCAGTATATGTTCGGCGGGCCGAACCTCGCGACGCTGGAGGCCTATGTGACCCGTGTCACCGACAAGCTCCGGAAGTATCCGGGCGCCGTCGACCTCGACACCACGATGATTGCCCCGCGCCCCGAGATTGAGGCGCGCATCGACCGCGACCGGGCAGCCGACATGGGTGTGCGAACCCGCGACATTGCGGCTGCGCTCAACCTGCTGGTGGGCGGCACGGTTGTTTCGAACATCTCTGTGGATGGCGAGACGGTCGATGTCCGGCTCCGCGCCGAGCCGAACTACCGGGCCGATGCGAAGTCGATGTCGCTGCTGACGGTGCCCTCTGCGAGCGGCCGTCCGGTGCGGCTGAGCGATGTGGTGGAGATGAAGCAGGGCGCCGGCGCCACGCAGATCAACCGGGTGTCGCGTCAGCGTCAGGTCACCGTGATGGCCAACCCCGCGTCGGGCTACTCAGATGGCGACATCCGCGACCGGCTCGAGGCGATCATGAAGGAGGACCCGATGCCGGATGGCGTCTTCGCGATGCCGACGGGTCGTACGCGCGAGATGAAGGCGGTGGGCGAGAGCTTTGTGACGGGGCTGCTGCTGGCGATGATCTTCGTCTACCTCGTGCTCGCGGCGCAGTTCGAGTCGTGGGTCCTTCCCATCTCCATCATTTCGTCGCTGCCGCTCACCCTGCCCTTCGCGATGATCTCGGTGAATGTGCTCGGTCAGTCGCTCGACATGTTCAGCATGCTGGGCATCTTCGTGCTCTTCGGCGTGGTGAAGAAGAACGGCATTCTGCAGGTGGACCATACGGAGACGTTACGGCGACACGGGATGCCGCGTGCCGAGGCGATTCTGCAGGCCAACAAAGACCGGCTCCGTCCGATTCTGATGACGACGGTGGCCTTCGTGGCCGGCATGATTCCGCTGATTACGGCCTCGGGCGAAGGCGCTGGCTACAGCCAGGCGACGGCCGGCGTCATCGTGGGCGGCCAGGTGTTGGCGCTCTTGCTCACGCTGCTGGCGACGCCTGTGATGTACTCCTACCTCGACGACTTCGAGCAGTTCGTTGGTCGCATGTGGCGCCGCTTCTCGGGCCCCACGGACAACGACGATGAGGGCGGCGTGCCGCAGGAGAAGAAGGAAGAGGAGGAGGATGTGGCAGCCGACCTTCTGGTGATGCTGCTGGCCCTCTTTGTGGCGGGCGGCGTTGCGATGACGCTGATGCCGGCCGCGGCCGCGGCGGAGGAGCCGGGCGCGATCTCGTCGGTGACGGGCGGGCTGACGCCCGACCAGGCCGCGGAGCTTGCCGTGAATGCCTCGGCTTCGCTCAAGGCGCTCAAGGCGCAAGAGGCTGCGGCAGAGTTCACGGTGAAGGTGGCGCAGCTGGCCTACGCGCCGCAGGTGGATGTGACGGCGAACGCCTTCAAACTCTCGGAGATTGAGGTGGCGAAGTCCGACCTGCTCTCGGTGGGCATCGTCGGTGCCGACGCAGGGCTCATCACGAGCCTCGATGGCAAGGCGCTGGTGGCCTACTCGTCGGCCTATCAGCCGCTCGCGCATGCGATGACGCTGAAGGCGACGATGGTGGTCCCGATTACAGACTACCTTACCCGCATCCGCCTCTATGTGGCGCAGGCTGTGTCGACCCAGGATCTGTCGGCGCAGGAGACGGCCGCGGCGCGCGCGCGCATCGGCTTTGGCGCCCGCGCTGCCTACTGGCAGTGGGTTGCGGCGCAGGCGCAGGGCAAGGTTTCCGCGAGCGGACTCGAGCTGGCGAAGGCCTTCAAGCAGGTGGCTGAGCGCAGGGTTGCAGCAGAGTCGGCGCCGCAGGTTGATATTGTGACGGCCGATGCGCGGATTGCGGCAGCAGAGATGCAGGTGGTGCAGTCGGAGGCGATGGTGAGCATCGCGACCGATGCGCTTCGGATTCTCATCGGAGACGACACGCGGGAGCTGTCGATTGGGCAGCTGCCCGCAACGGCCGCCGGCGAGGAGCCCGAGGCGACGGAGCCGATGCTGGCGCGGGCCTACCTGCAGCGCCCAGAGTTCAAGGCGCTCGAGGCGGCGATTGAGGTGCAGCGCAAGGGTGTGACGCTTGCCGGGCTCGGCCTCTTCCCGCGGCTCGACCTCCTGGGCGACATCACCCATGCCAACCCGAACCAGCGGGCCTTCCCGCCCAAGGATGCCTTCAACACCACATGGTCGATGGGCGTTCAGCTGAGCTGGTCGCCGAACTCGGCGGCCGCCTCCGACCCGCTCGAGCAGCGTGCCGCGGCGCAGCTCTCGGTGCTCGAGGCAAAGCGGGAGTCGCTGCGCAACGAGATCCGGACCTCTGTGGTGACGGCGCGTTCGCATGTGCTGGAGTCGGAGGGCGCGCTTCGTGCGAGCAAGGCGGGGCTGGCGGCGATGACGGAGGCCAACCGGCTCCGTGCGGCGGCCTACGCGGCGGGCAGGGCGACCAGCCTCGAGGTGCTCGATGCGCAGTCGCAGCTCATCTCGTCGCAGATCCAGTCTTGGCTGGCCGCGACGCGTTACGAGATGGCGCTGGAGGAGCTCCGTTTTGCGGTGGGCGACGCGCGCTAAAGTGGCGATTGGCGCGTTTGGCGAGGATTGTGGCGTTCTCGCTTGAATCTTTGGCCTGATTCCGTAGATTCACGAAACACTGCAACCTTCAGCCAATGGCAGCCGCGCCCATGTCTCACGAACTTGCTCCTGTATCTGCAAAGGCCCACTGGGCTGCCATGTTCGCCGGTCTCGCTGGCGCCACGCTCGCCATCGCGGGTGGCAAGCTGAGCGGTACCTACGGCGGTCAGATTTCGGTCGACCTGACGAGCATCAAGTCGGTCTCGGTCTCGCAGGGCTTCTTTGGCAAGCTGCTTGGCTTTGGCACGGTGCTAATCGCCACGCCTTCGGGCACGAAGTCGCTTGGCTTTATCGCCAACCCCGAGGCCTTCGCAGGCGATCTCGAAGATGCTGCAGCTGCGGCGAAGAAGGCTTCCAAGCCCGCCGCGAAGGCAGCTGCACCCGTTGCCGCGCCTGCTCCGGTTGCTGCTCCCGCGCCTGCTCCGGTTGCTGCTCCCGCGCCTGCTCCGGTTACCGCGCCCATCGCTGCACCCTCTCCGGAGGTGCTCCATGTAGAGCGCACTGTGGCGCCCGTTGCGCCGGTCCAGGCCGCGGAGGCTGCCAAGCAGTCAACGACAAGCGACGAAGACTCCTACAAGGGCAAGACGGTCGCCATGAGCATGGAAGACTTCGAGGCGCTCCTGAAGGCGCAGACAGAGAAGCAGTAGACCGCCTCCTTTGACGCGCGGAGTGCCGACGATGGACAAGCCTGGGCAGAGTTCGCCGCAGCGCGAGTCGACGGAGCAGCTGCTCGTGAAGTTGCGCCAGGAACATGCGATGCTCGAGGCCGACCTGGAGGGCTTCAACCAGCGGCTCTATCTCGGTGCGCGCGAGCAGATGGAGCGAAAGCGGCTGCAGAAGTTGAAGCTGGTCAAGAAGGACC
>CAIWGR010000363.1 GCA_903912275.1 uncultured delta proteobacterium | reverse complement strand
CGTCGCGCCAGCTGCTCCAGGCTGCGCTCGCGCCCCGCCCACCGTCGTCCAGCTCGATGGCGAAGGGTGCTGCGACGCTCGACTTTGCGGGCAGCTCCTCGATGGCTTGGCTCGTCACGGTGCCGGCAGCGGTGTCGATCTCCAGCCCTGTCTCGCCCGGATAGCCGACCCGCGCGAGGAGGGCTGTGGCTGCGTCGGCGCCGCTTGCTGCGGCGTTGCAGTGGTCGAGCCCGTAGTTGACCTCGCCGTGCCACGGATTGACGCCGCGTGCGTCGGAGACCTCGCCCCAGAGCAGGTCGCGCCAGCCCTGGTTCAGCGCAGCAGCCGCTTCAGCAGTCTGCGCTTCGCTGGCAATGCCAGGCTGGCCCAGCAGCGTCTCGAGCTCGAGCACCTTGTAGCGGGCGCCGATGCAGGCGCGCAGCACCTCGAGGTCGCGCTCATGCTTGCTCCAGAGGTCGCCCGCGCCCCCCATCCAGCGGAGTGGCCCGCGGGTGGAGTTGGGCTGCCAGGTGCCGTCGAGCAGCGGCGGGTGTTCGACGGGCGTTACGCCGGCCTCGCGGACCGCCGCCACATAGTCGGCGATGCGGCCTACGCGGGCGCCGTTCCGCTCTGCGCAGCGCAGCTCGTTCTCGTAGGTGCGGATGGAGCCAGCGTTGCGGGCAAAGGCGCGGCCCACATAGGGGTTGAGGTTGGCGGTCGCGAGCAGCTCGCCGTCGTCGAAGAAGGAGAAGTCGCGCTGCACGATCGCGCTACCGTAACCGCGGGGCAGGATGGCAGTGAGCGCGCCGTAGGAGAGCAGCGGCGCGTCTGCGAAGGACTGCGCGTAGAAGCGGGAGAGGTTGCTCGGGATGACCATGATGGCGTCGGGACGCCGCTCCGCCAGCCAGGCCGCAAAGCCGGGGCCGAACTGCCCCTCTTGGGTGAAGACGACGGGCGACAGCGGCAGGTTGGCGGCCGCGAAGCTGGCCTGCGTCATCTCCCACGATCGCTCCATGTCGCGCCGCCCGAAGGCGAGGAAGAACTGGTCGCTCCAGTGGATGGAGGCGAGCTCGAGCTGGCCCGCTTCGACGAGCGCACGCATGCGGTCGAGCACGGCGGGGTGGCGCTCACGGATGACGTCGACCGCGTAGCCCTGCAGCTCGAAGGTGAGCGCGAGCGTGGGGTGGCGCTCCAGGATCTCCAGCAGCGGCACGATCGACTCGGTGACGATGCGATCCTCGGTCTCCTGCTCGGTCATGTCGAGCAGCCGCGACGAGGCCGGCGCGTTCGCGGCGATCTCGGCAAAGCCCGTGGTTCCGCCGGCCACATACTGGATGTTGAAGTGGAAGAGGCTCAGGCTCCAGCGGCCCGCGAGCGGCTGGTCGCCTTGTGGCGGCTCGGGGCAGGCGGCCATCCAGGCGTCGTCATCGACCGTGTCGACCGCGGTGTCTGCGCCGGTGTCTGCGCTTCCGCTTCCGCTGTCGTCGAGGGTGTCTGCCAGGCCCGTGTCGTCGAGCGTGTCTGCGCTTCCGGCGCCCGTGTCTGCCGCCGCATCTCCGCTTCCTGTGTCGGTGCCAGCGACCTCCGCGTTGCCTCCGTCATCGCCACAGCCTGTTCCGATGGCGGTCGAGATCGCAGCGAAGAGGATGAGGCGGATGGCGTAGCGCATAGAGCGTCTCCGTGAGGTGCAAATGGGCGTGAAGAGGGGCGTCAGGGCGCGGCGAGCCAGCGCGATGGGATGCGTGCAAAGCGGATGCGGTCGTAGGGAAGAAAGCCGCCGCTCTCCCAGGCCAGCGCGATGGTCCCGTCGGGCAGCGCGGCGAGCGCGGAGTAGGCCGAAGGGCCGGCGTCGATGCGCTTGGATTGCACGAAGGTGGCCCCATCGTCCAGCGATCGGCGGAGCGTGAGCTGGTTGCGTGGCAGCGGCTGGGTGGTGGCCGGGTTGGCGAGCAGCAGGCCGTCGGGCGTCATGAGGAGCGAGCCCTGACATTGCGGGTCGGGCAGGTCGCTCCGGACCTCGCTTCGGCTCCAGGTCTGGCCACCGTCCGAGGAGTAGGAGAAGGCCCGCGCAAAGAGCTCGCCGCTCATGCGTGAACTCATGAGCAGTCGGCCATCGGAGAGCTCCGCCACCTGCGACTCGTCGCTGCCGACCAGCGTGTTGGCGCTCCGCTGCCAGGTGGCGCCGCGATCGTCAGAGTAGAGCGCGCTGGCGAAGCTGCGGCCGTCGGCCTCCACATGATTCGTCGGCACTACAAAGCGGCCCGCGCGGGTCACGATCGAGCGACCCGGCCCGGTCGCAAACCAGCTCCAGTCCGGCTCCTTTGCGGCCGCGGTGATCTCGCGCGGTGCCGCCCAGCTTGCGCCGCCGTCGTCCGAAGCGGTGAGCCAGACCTGCCGCTCGTTCATCGCCGCTCCGGGGTTGGAGCAGAAGGGGAGCCAGATGCGGCCATCAGCAGGATCAACAAAGGGCGCGGGATTCCCCGCCGTGTCGTCGCCCAGATCGACCACGACCGCGAGCTGCGACCAGGTGGCACCACCGTCGTCGCTCCGCCGCATCACGAGGTCGATGTTGCCATCATCCTGCAGCGACTGGCGGCCCTCTGTAAAGGCGAGCAGCGCGCCGCCCGGAAGCTCCAGCAGCGAGGGGATGCGGAAGACCCGATAGCCATCCTCGCCGCCCTCAAAAAGCACCGAGCGGAGCGGCTCCTCCACCGTCGCACTGCCCTCGCCCGAGCCGCTCCCCGAGCCTGTCGCATCGCCCGACCCCGACCCCTCACGGGACGACGAACCGGCCTCGTTGCAGGCGG
>CAIWGR010000362.1 GCA_903912275.1 uncultured delta proteobacterium | reverse complement strand
GGGGCGACCTCGGTGCGTGCAAGGATGTCGGCAGATTCGACGGCGTCCGGCGGCGGCGGCGAAACCCGCTTCATGATGTGGTAGCCGAAGGGGCTGGCGACAACGCCAATCTCATCGAGCTTGAGGCGCATCGCGAGGTTCTCGAAGGGAGGCACCATCGGCGCCTGCGCGTCGACGGGGTAGGGCATACCGGACTTGTTCGAACCCGGGTCCTCGGAGAGTTCGGTCATGAGGGCCTTGAAGTCTTCGCCCTTGGCGATGCGGGCAAGCGTCGCATTCACGAGCGCCTCCACGGCGGCCTCGTCGCGGGCGGCGGCGCGGGGATCCTGACCGCCGCGCTGGGCGTAGATGGCGCCCTGCGCCTTGCCCGAGATGAGGATGTGCTGCACGAGCACGCTTTCGGTGCCGGCGGGGCGGGCGAGAATTTCCTTCGAGTCCAACTTTCCTCCTGGCATCGCGTTGATGTCTGCAACCGTCTTGGCATTTGCGCCGCTGCCCTCAGCGGGCTTCGAGGCGGGCGCGGTCGCGGGGGCGGCTGCCTCTGCGCTGCCGGCCTTCGGAGTGCCGGAGCCTTCGCCTTCGGCCGTAGCCTTCTTGGAACAGGCCGAGAGAAGAACCATCAACGACAGAGTAATTGCACGCTTCATGCCAAGTGTCTCCCAAGTGGGGGGTGAAGCGCTGCGGCTACTCTTCGCCCCCTACTTCGTCAACGATCCGTGAGGCTCAGGGCGCAGAAGATGGCACATTGAGGCCGCCTGCGTAGGCGTAGCTCACGTCGCAGTCGTAGCCGTAGACGTAGAGCGCGAAGGGTGCGTTTCCGCGCAGCCGGTGAGCGCCAGCACCCACCTCCAGCCAGCGCAGCACGCGACCCGTCGCACCGATCGGTTGGGCGGGCTCCGTGACCGAAGCTCCGTCGAGCGTCAGCGTCGTGTCGGCCGCCGACACAACACTCGCGTAGTTGAGCGACACCGTCTCACCGCTCCGCCGCACCTCATACCCCGTCGGCACGAGGAAGAGGTAGTCGTCGCGTAACTGCTCGTCTGCCACGAGCATGAGTTGCGCAGGGTCGCCCACGCCGGAGCTCTGGATGCAATCGAACTCGCCGGGGATGGTGCAGGTCTGGGGAAGGGTGCTGTCGGGGTCGCGAGTGCAGCCGTTCTCCGGGCCAGGATAGCTCGAACCGACCATGAACTGGGCTACCGAAATGGCAGCGTCGGCCGCGATAACGAAGCTCTCGGTCGACAGGAACTCCAGCACCTGCCCGCTCCGCAGCGTCGTCGTTGCTGCACCGGCTTGAGGCGGCGTGGTGGTCACGGTCGTTCCGTCCGACGCCGCCACGATGCGGTAGAGATCTGGCTCGGTCCCGCGCGGCCGAAACTTGGCGGCCGCATAGGTGCGGCCCCAGGCACTCAGCGGGAGGTTCTGCTCCTCCACATGGTCGCAGTAGGTATTGCGCAGCGGCACATTTGCGCATTCCGAGCCCGAGAACACGGCGACGGGCCGGTCCGACCGAACGCGCAACCCGGTGAGGTCTGCCCGGTCTCGCTGCTCGGTGGTGAGCGCGAGCACCTGACCGGAGGCCAGCGTCACCACCCGCGTTGCGCCGGCTGCGAGCGCTTCGAACCCAGGGCCGGCCGCGATGCCCGCAGAGGCCGGCGCGGTGATGGTCACCTGGGTCTCCGGCGCACCCGCGCTTGCGATCGTCACAAAGGAGAAGAGCGGACGAGGACCGAGCAGCGGGATGTTCTGCACCTCCGTCGGCCAACCGAGCGCGAGGTAGTCGTTGCCAAGCGTAGCGATGGGGAGCAGCAGCGAGGCATCGTTCGAGTAGACGCCCACATTCTGTTCGGGGTTGAACTGATGGGCCACCACCGGTGCGGTGGAGCTGACCAGATAGGCGTTCTGCGTGAGGCTGGTGTTGTTCGCGTCGGCCCGCGGCAGCCGGATCACTTGGAGTGCGCCGGGAGCAACCTCCAGCGGGCCGACGATGCGGCTCCCGTTGCCTGCGGTCACGGTGACCTCCGCCACCACCTCGCCAGGATTCGAGACCGTCACCGCAAACTGCTGCTCGGCGGCCGAACTCCCGAAGCTCGCGACGTCGCTGTTGTCCAGGTCGACCGCGATGAAGCCGCACCCGAAGTAGCTCTTCTCGTCGCCCGCGCAGGGGTTTGCGCAGGCCGCGCCGAGGCAGCCGGCAGGGCAGGTCTCGAGCAGCAGCTCCGTGCCGTCGGCCTGACACTCCACCACATCACTGCCGTCGCAGTAGCGGGTGCCGACAGCGCAGCCCCCCGCATCCGTGTCGGTCGTGTCTGCCGTCGAAGTATCGCCAGTCGACGTGTCCGCGCTGCCTCCGTCAGGCGCTGGAGCGACATCTGAAGACGAAGTGTCTCGCTGCTCGGTATCGCCCGCCGCATCGGAGGCAGCGTCCGTCCCGCCGCTGTCTGAGATGCCACCGCGCTCCGGCGTGCTCACACTGCTCCGCTCGCCCCCGCAACCGAGCACCACCAAGAGGACTGCCCCAAGCAACATGTTCCAAGCCCGCATCGTCGCTCCTGGTCTTCTGTCTTCGAAATGCCTTGCTTCGCCCCGTTCGACCCTTAAGGCCGTCAATCTGTTACCATGCAAAAGTTGCGCTTGCACGCCGCAAAAGTCTGCCACCCCTCGACGCTCCTAACCTCCGGTGAACGCCGTGCCTTCCTCCTCCGCGGGTCCCGCGGAAATCCCGATCACGACCGCTCCGCCCGTCGTCCCGCGTGCGCCGCAGTCCGCGCCGCCAACGATGCCGCTGCTGCCCAACCTGGTGGCCGGCGCACTGTGCGCGCTTGTCACGCTCGCCTACGCGAGCTCCTTTGCCGCGCTCATCTTCGGCGGCGCGCTCGCGCCCTCCGCCAACCTCGGCGTCTGGACCGCCATCGTCGGCAGCTGCATTGCCATCCTGACGCTCTCCTTCCTCAGCTCCTTTCGCTTCGCGCTCGGCGGCCCCGACTCCAACCCTTCGGTCATTCTCTCCATCTCCGCGGCTGCCATGGCTGCAGATGTGCTTCGCGAAACAGCGCATCGCGCCGAGCTTCTGCCCACCATCTTCGTCTTCCTCTTCGGGTCGGCCATCCTCTGTGGCCTGCTGCTGTTTGCCTTCGGTCGGCTGCACTGGGGAAGATACGTCCGCTACATCCCCTATCCTGTGGTTGGCGGCTTTCTCGCCGGCACGGGGTATCTCCTGCTTGCGGGCGGCTGGAAACTGCTGGTCGGAAAGAGCCTCGTGCTGACCGATCTGTCCGACATTCAGGCTGTGTCTTCGCTGAGCTGGGTCTTTGCCTTCGGGGTTGCGCTTGTCCTGGTTGTTGCCACCCGCATCTCCCGACATTTTCTGGTGATCCCCTGCGTGCTCGCCGGGGGCGTGATCGGCTTTCACCTCGCGCTCAACGGCTCCGGCCTCTCCCACGAGGCTGCTCGTGCTGCCGGCCTGCTGCTACAGCCGCTGAATGTCGGAAGCTGGCAGACTCCCTTCAACCAGGACTGGTCCTTGGTGCGCTGGGACCTCCTCGTCTTACACAGCAAGGATGTGGCAGCCATGACGCTGGTGGTGCTTGTTACCACCCTCCTCAATGCCACGAGCCTCGATGTTGCCACGGGCGTTGAGGCCGATTTCGACCGCGAACTCAATGCGCTCGGAATCGCGAACATCCTGGGCGGTCTCGCCGGCGGCCTGGTTGCGGTGAACTCCTTCAACCGGTCGATGCTCAACCAGCGCGCCGGTGCCACGTCGCCGCTCGCTGCACGCGTTTGCGCCGCGCTCGTGCTCGGCGCCGCGCTCTTCGCGCCGGGTGCCGTCGCACTGCTCCCGCGCCCGGTGCTGATCGGGCTTGTCCTCTTCCTCGGCCTCTCGTTGCTCCTGAACTGGCTCTGGGATGCCCGACGAGAACTGCCCCGAGCCGACTACCTCACCGTGGTGGTCATCCTCGCCATCGTTGCAGCCTTCGGCATTGCGACCGGCGTCATCCTCGGTGTTGTCATCGCCAGCCTGAGCTTCGTCGTCACCTTCAGCCGGCAGTCGGTGGTGAAGCAGCGTTTCACCTCCGCGACGCAGCGGTCGAATGTAGAGCGAAGCCAGCAGGAAAACGCCTGTCTCGAGGATCAGGGCGAGTGGCTCCATGGCTTCGTCCTACAGGATTACATCTTCTTCGGAACGGCCAATAGCCTGCTCGAAGAGATTCGCGGTGTGCTGGGGAAGGGAGATGTGCTGCTCGTCGATTTTCGCCTCGTGCGCGGACTCGATGCGTCGGCGATTGTGGTGCTCCGCAAGCTTCTCCGACTTACCGCAGAGCACGAAACCGAGCTTGTCTTCACCGGCATCGACGAGCCGCTCGCGCTACGATTTGCAGCCTGCGGGCTGCCCTTGGAACAGTCGGCCGTCCGACGCTTCGCCGACATCGATCGCGGCATGGAGTGGGCTGAGTCCCGACTCCTGTCGAGTTCACGCCCCGAAGTGGAATTGACGGCCGCGCTTGGCCTGCCTGACGGCGCCGACGCGGAGGCGCTCGCCAGCTACTTTGAAATGCGCGAACTGTCGGCAGGCAGCACGCTCTTTGAACGCGGAGAGCCTTCGAATGCCCTCTATCTTCTGCTTCGAGGCCAGCTGAGCGTCCAGATTCAGATCGCCGCGTCGGGCTACACCAAGCGGCTGCGGAGCTACGGCCCCGGGACCATCGTTGGCGAAATGGGATTTTACGACGGCGCGCCCCGGAGTGCAGACATCATCGCCGACGTCGACACGCGGGTTGCCTGCCTCACGCTTGAGCGTCTGCGGAGCCTCGAACTGGCGCAGCCCGAACGGGCGGCTCAGTTCCACCGCTTCGTCATCACCACCCTCGCCGCTCGTTTGCGCACGGCCAACGACCACCTTCGCGTCTGACGCATCCAGCATCTGTGTACGAAACGCCCTCAGTCTGGCCTGGTGGTCAACGCCGGTTGCGGTGACCGTAACGCCCACCTAACTTCGTCTATTTGTCATCTGATCGTTTCTGAGCCATAGGGGCAAGCCGTTCCGTTCCGACAAGGTCCCCCCCCTCATGTTTCGCGCCCGTCTAACGCTCCTCTGTTCCCTGCTTGCGCTCGCCGCCTGCGCGCAAGATGAGGCCGGCGTCGGCGAGACTTCGCCAGATACATCTACGGATGTGGCAGCCGACACCACGGGAGACGCTGGCACCAACGCGGCCGACACGACGACCGCCGATACCGCGGCCGATACAGCCGAACCGCCCGTTCGAACCTGTCTCTCCTGGCTGGAGTGCGACAGCGGCCAGGGCTGCGCGGCCGGAGCCTGCGGTGGTTGCGTCGCAGCCGCCGACTGTCCCGACCTCCTCGGCTGCACCGCAGGCGCAACCTGCGGCGCCTGTGCGACCGACAGCGAGTGCCGCTCGGGCGAGGGCTGTGTGGAGGGCGTCTGCCTCGTAACCGCGATCTCCGAGGTTCGCATCACCGTTGCCCCGGCCGACTATCGAACCCTTCGCGATGACCGGTACAACCCGGATCTCACTGTGCCTTGCACGGTCGCTGCAGACGGCGTGGCCTATGCGGGCCCGACGACCCTCGCAGTACACGGCGGCTCCAGCCGCGACCTGCCAAAGCTTTCGTTTGCGGTAGAGACAGCATCGGCGGAACACCCTGGCTATGCGGAGAAGATGGTGCTGCGGGCGGAGTACAACGATGCGTCGGCGCTTCGGAACATGCTCGGCCTTGAACTGTTCCGCCGGTCCACCAACCTGCCGACGCCGCGTACCCGCTTTCGCCGGCTCTACATCAACGGGGCATTCTACGGTCTCATGGTCGAAGTGGAACGCATTGGTTCCAACTTCCTGGCCGTGAGAGGGCGCGATACCAGCGCCTCCATGTATGAGAGCGATCCACCGAATTCCATCGCAAGCAGCGGCGCAGGTGCGTTGGTGCCCCTCGGCGATCCTGCAATCTACACGCAGGCCTACGATCAGAAGACGGGCAGCGTCGCAGGCGTTGCTGACGCCGTCTATTTCATCGAGCGGGTGCTGGTCCCCGACTATTCCGACGGACAACTCACGGGCCACTTTCTGGCGCGCACCGAGCGTGAACTCCACCTGGACAGCTACATTGGCTATCTGGCCACCAACGCCGTCTTGCAGAACCAGGACCACGTCCGAAAGAACTTCTACTTCTCGCGCCAGACCGTGGGCGGTCGTCTCGCCTGGGAGTTCTACCCGTGGGATCTCGACCTCACCCAAGGCTGTCTCTACGATAACGTAAACGATACCAGTATCTGCGGCGAGCCAGTCTATGATGACCCGCCGAATGTTGGACTCATTGGACCCGGCTCCGTTCTGACCTACCCAACGGACGGCTTCTACAACCTCCTCATGCACAATGTGCAGTCCGACGAGTTCGGCGGCGCCGAGGCCTATCGCGCTGAGATCTGCG
>CAIWGR010000361.1 GCA_903912275.1 uncultured delta proteobacterium | reverse complement strand
GGCTGTGCATCGGCTACCGCCGCGTTGGAGACGACGCGGCGGTTGACCTTTTTGGCCGGTTGGCGCAGAGACAGGGCATCTGCCACCAACGGATGCGGGCGATGGAGTCTCAGGGATCAAAGACGGGGCGATTGCTCTCGAAGCCGTCGCCGCTCGAAGTGGTAGCGGACCAGGGTGCCGACGGCTCCTACGAGATCCGCGTGGAGCGGGGCGTGACGCCGACGCCCGAGGTGGTTGTGGTGCGCGCTGAGTCGGTTGCGCCGGCTGGTGGGCGAGGTCGCCGGTGGGGGCTTTGGCTGGTGGTTGCCGCAATGGCGCTGACCGGATTGGGCTGGCTGATTGCCGGTCGCGGGGGAGCATCGCGGCCGACCTCGTTGAGCGTGGACGGCCATTCGGTGCCGGGTCCTGCGGGAGAGCAGCCGGTAGAGCCCGCAGCTGCTGCGTTGCGAGAGCCTACTACGCCGGTGGCGATGCAGCAGGACACGGGCAGCCCGATTCCGCCGAGTGATCCGTTGCTGGAGCCGAATGCGGTGCCGCTCTCTGCTGCGACGGCGCTTGGGGTTGCTGTGGAGCCTGCGGTGGAGCCGGTGCGGGCGGTGTTGCCTGCTGCGCAAGAGGCTGCGCCCGAGGCAGCCCTTCCGGAGGAGGAAGGTCCCGAACCCGAGGAGGGGCAAGACCCCGCTGCCGGCGAGGCGCCGGAGGGTGAGCCGAATCCGGGAGACGAGGGGCCCGAGGGCCAGGAGCCGGCGCCCGAGTAGGCTGCTGCAGACCGTTCGCGGCGGGAGCGGCGCGGGCATCGGAAGCGAGGAGAGCGAGATGTCGAACGAGGTCGCAGCGCTGGTGGCGCAGTTGTCGGAGACGGAGCTGTTTGGCGGGATTGGCGAGGCGCTCTTGCCGCAGGTCGCGCGCGTCTTCACACGGCAGTCGGTGCGGGCCGGGACGGTTCTTTTCGAGCAGGCGACGCCGGTGGCCTCTGTTTATGTGGTGGCGCGGGGCGGTGTGGAGCTTCGTCGGCGGGACATCGCGACGGGCATGGACTACCTTGTGGCCTCGTATGGCGAGCTGAAGTCGTTTGGCGAGGAGAACGCGCTGGGCGACGATATGTCGCCGCTCTATGCGGTAGTCACGGCGGATAGTGACCTGCTGCTGATTTCGCGGACCAACTTTGTGTCGCTGATGCAGCAGATTCCCGCGGTTGGCCTTGCGGCGGCGCGCATCATCGCGCGGCGTGCGAACCGGCTGTTTTCGGACAAAGGGGTGAAGTTTGGAGCGCTGTCGAAGCTGAACATCGACCGTGCGCTCTGGAGTTCGGTGCCTCGCCGGCTGATTGTGGAGGCGCGTGTGCTGCCGCTGGGTCGTCGGGGCGCGACGGTGCTGGCTGCGATGACCAACCCCTTCGATTCCAACGCGATCGACGAGGCGCGTCGGGCCTTCGGCGGCGCGAATGTGGAGGTGGTCGCGGTCTCGGAGGCGGAGTTTGATCGTTATGTGACGCGGTATGTGCTGCCCGCTCTCGACGGGGTGGTGGAGGCCACTGCCGACGCGCATCTGATTCCGAAGCTGCCGAACAAGGCCTACCAGATGAAGTTCACCCAGGAGGGGAACGAGAACATCTCGGAGGAGGAGCGAAAGGCGCAGGTGACGGGCGAGCAGGTGGTAGCGATGCTCAATCAGATCATCGGCGACGGACTGGCGCTGGAGTGCAGCGACATCCACATCGAGCCGTACGAGACAGAGTGCCAGGTCCGTTACCGGATTGAGGGCAAGCTGCTCCGCCGGCCAGACCCGATTCCGATGCGGTATCATGGCGCGGTGGTCAGCCGCCTGAAGGCGCTGGCGAGCATGAACATCACGGAGCGGCGGAAGCCGCAGGATGGTCGGCTTGGCTGCGTGTTCAACGAGCGAGAGATCTCGCTGCGTATCTCGTCTGTTCCGACGCGGTTCGGCGAGAAGGTGGTCATGCGGGTGCTGGACCGGTCGGCGTCGCTGATTGGGCTCGACCGGATCATCGGGCTGCCGCGGGTTCGCGACATTGTACGGAGCCTCATCTTTCAGCCGCACGGGATTGTGCTGATCACGGGTCCGACGGGAAGCGGCAAGACGACGACGATGTACTCCGCCATCCTCGAGCGGCGGGGCGAGGGCATCAACATCAACACGGTCGAAGACCCGATTGAGTACACGATCCCGGGCATCACCCAGGTGCAGTACAACGACGCGGTGGACCTGGGGTATGCGCAGGCCATCAAGGCCTTCCTGCGGCAGGATACCGACGTGATGCTCATCGGCGAGACGCGCGATGCGCGGACGGCCGGCTACGCGATTCAGGCTGCGCTGTCGGGCCATCTTGTGCTCACCTCGCTGCATACGAACTCGGCGCTCAGCACCATCTATCGCCTCAAGGATATGGGCATTGAGTCGTTCCTGCTCGGCAACGCGATCGGTGGCGTGGTGGCGCAGCGGCTGGTGCGGAAGATCTGCACCGATTGCCGTCAGGCCCATAACTATCCCGCGTCACTGCTATCGCGGGTGTTTGATGCGGGCGAACCCGTGCCGCCGCTCTACCGGGGTGCGGGATGCTCGCGCTGCAACAACACCGGCTACCGAGGACGAGCGGCCGTGGTGGAAGTGATGCGGATGAATGAGGAGCTTCGGGCTGCGATTGCGGCGAATGCGCCGATGACGGAGCTCAAGGAGGTGGCCATCGCGGCGGGCATGGTGACCTTCCGCGACTACTGCCGCGAGCTGCTCGTGCAGGGTGTTACGACGCCGTCGGAGGTGAGCCACATCCTCTATGCAGAGGATGAGGCGACGGCGAAGGGCGAGGTGAAGGTGTGCGGAAACTGCGGTGCTGCGAACACCGCCACGACGAAGTACTGTGAAGATTGCGGGAGTTCGTTGAGCTGAGGAGCGGTCGATGCGGAATCTGAGCCTGGTCTGGTTGTTGGTGCTGGTCGCAGGTTGCGCGGAGGAGGCTGTGGCTCCAACGGCGGTCGACGCGGGCGTTGATATGGGCAGCGGCGAAGGCTCGGGCAGCGGCGAAGGTTCGGGCAGCGGCGAGGCGCCCATTCCGCCTTGTGGCGGTGGCTACGACCTCAACGATGATGGCGTCTGCGACCACGACGTCGCGGATTGGTCGCGTGGTGCGTTGGTCGTGGGAGGCCTGCCGAGAACGGATATCTACGCGCTCGGCTCGGCGCTGCCGGCGGTGGCGTCGAACGGAGTTGGGCATGCGCTGATCTGGCCGGTGAATGTTTCGGGCGTGTTGCTGCCGTGGGGCGCGCTCACCCGGATGCTCGACCCCGACACGACTGATGCGGGTGTGCGGGCGCTGCAGAACGGCGCGCGCGGGCTGCTGGGCTTTGGGACGACGACGGAGATGTATGGTTGGCTCGGGCTGACACAGCTCGATACCTCCGCCGAGGCGATGCCGGGCGTGGCATGGCCGGCCTACGCGCAGGCGGGCGACTTCCTGGGCGTGGGGCAGGTGCCGACAGCGCAGGGGCCGGCGCTGACCTTCTCCTGCGCGACCTGTCATACGGCGGATCTGTTCGGCAAGACGGTGTTCGGGCTGACGAACCGGCGGGCGCGTGCGAACGAGTTTTTTCATGTGGCGAAGCGGTTCTTTCCGTCGCTCACGACGACGGCCTTTCGGAGCGCAACGGATGCGACGGAGGACGAGCTGGCGCTGTTTGAGCGGACGAAGCTGAACCTCGGTTCGGTGGGGACGAAGGAGCCGCAGGTGCTGGGGCTCGATACCTCGCTGGCGCAGGTGTCGCTAAGCCTCGCGCGTCGCGCGGAGGATGGATACTCGACCAAAGACCGTGCGTTGGAGCGGACGCCGCGGGTGGCGGCGCTGGCGACCGAGGTGGCCGACAGCAAGCCGGCGGTCTTCTGGAACGCGAAGTACAAGAACCGCTGGTTGAGCGATGGTTCGATTGTGTCGGGCAATCCGATCTACACGAACTTCCTCTGGAACGAGATCGGGCGCGGCACCGACCTGCATGAGCTGGAGGCCTGGCTGGCGCGGAACCAGAAGGTCGTCGATGAGCTGACGGTTGCGGTCTTTGCGTCGCAGGCGCCGAAGTGGG
>CAIWGR010000360.1 GCA_903912275.1 uncultured delta proteobacterium | reverse complement strand
GCGGCTGCGCTGGTGATGGCGGTGCTGCCATAGTTGGCGTTCTCGAGCCAGTCGCGGCGCGACTCGGTGTCGACGAAGAAGGCGCCGAGCTGGGGGCCGCCCGTCACCTCCAGCAGCAGGTCGCCGAAGCCGTCCCAGAGCCGCTCCTTGTCGAGCGAATAGCCGCCCGGGGCGAGGCCGAAGGCGACGGCCTGAAGCTCAATGCCGCAGGTCTGTGCCTTGGTAGGGACGCAGGCAGCGACGCTGCCGTCGGCGCAGCCGGCAAGGAACTCCTTGAAGGTCTTGCCGTCGTCGGTGAGGCCGCCTGCGAGCAGGGTGGCGACCACTTCGGTAAGGGTCTTGGTGGCGACGGCACCGCCCGCGAGGGCGTCTGAGCAGGCGAGTGCCCCCTCGACGGTGGTGCGGTTTGCGCAGCCGTCTGTGGCATCGGCAAGCGTCGCGCACTCGGTCGAGAGGGCGAAGTTCTGGAGCTGCGGGTTGGGCGTGTTGGCGAAGGGGAGGAAGTTGGTGGCGTTGGTCGCGGGCTGGGTGCCCGACTTGGCGATGCTGAAGGTGCCGCCCGTGATGGTTTCGGAGACCATCTTGGAGCCGTCGGCCTGGGCCACGTCGTAGAAGCCGAACCAGCGGTCGCTGAGGGAGCCGCTGATGGTGCGGTCGGCCTCTACCTTGAGCTCGTAGCGGAGCTCGCGCTTCAACTGGGTGGCGGCGAGCGTGCCGAAGGCCTGGTCGCTGGGGATGTCGTAGGCGTTGGAGAAGGTGGCGACCCAGGCGCCGATGGCGCTGTCGTAGTTCAGCGGCGCGCGGAGCTCCTGGGTGGCATTGACTGCGGGGAGCTGCGAGGCGGCGACGGGGCCAAACATGGCAGAGGCACCTGAGGGGACCACGAGGAAGGCGTTGGAGACACCCGTGCCGAGTGCGCCCATGTCTCCGTCGACGCCGAAGGAGAGGGGGACCTCGGTGCCGAGGCCGTCGATCTTCAGGGTGCCCTCGTAGATGCCCGCAACGGTGAGGACCGACTTGAGGACGAGGGGGATGGTGCCGACGGGGGTGACGATGTTGACGTCGACAAGGTCGCCGACGAATTCGGGATTGGCGGCGCCGGTGGGGATGACGACGGTGTGGGCGGTCCCGCCGTTGCTGGTCTGCACACGTCGGGCGAGACTGGCGTCGGCCGAGGACTCAATGCGGTAGGAGAGGCCGCCCTGCGGGGTGGCCGATTCGGAGGTCTCGAAGGTGACGGTGATGAACTCTTCGCCCGGCTGCACATCGATGTCGACGGCGGGCTTGTTGGTGAGCTCAAGGCCGCTGATGCGGGTGTTGGGCGGGCCGGCGGGGAGGTCGCTGTTCGCGGCCTTGTTGGTCGATTCGGTGCAGCGGCCGCGCGTGTCGCAGGCGCCGGAGTCACATTCTGCGCCGGTCTCGCACTGCACGGAGCAGCTGCCGAGGAAGCAGAAGGAGCTGGGGTCGCAGTCGGCATCGATGCCGCAGGCGGTGGCGCCTTGGAGCTCGAGCGGGCGGGGTGCGAGGTCGGGCGCGGGCGTGGCGACAGGCGCGGGGGCCGGCGCTTCTTCGGCGCAGGCGCCGAGGAGGAGGGCGAAGGGGAGCAGACGGGCGGCGAGGCGCGAGACCATGGGTACCATCCAGAAACATGGCCTCCGCGCGGGGCGGAAGCCGAGTTGTGTTGGGTTCTAAAAAAGGTGACATTCCGCGGGTACTTTCGCACCAAACAAAGATCAAGATTGATCATCTAGATGACATTCAGTGGCGAAGTTTGTGGGGGTTTGTGGCAACCACCCGTCACCGATGCTAGCCTCAGACATCTCTCCTGCTCTGCAGCCAAGGCCCCTTCCATGCGCGCGCTCCACGCCCTCTTCGTATTGCTGGCCCTGCTCGCCCTCGGGCTTGTCGCTGCGCCGGCAGGGGCCACGCTGCCCATCGCGGCCGACTGCAGCGCCGTCTGTGCGCCCGCGCTCTGCCCAGACCGGTGCGCCGTCTGTGCCCCCACGGACCCCACCGCCTGCCAGCCCGCCTGCGAGGGGAGCGGCGGCAGCGGCGCGCTCGACTGCCCCTCCGTCTATTCGGCCGGCCTCGTGCCCAAGACCGAGTGGGAGGCCGGCGCCGTTGTGACCTGGAGCGACCTGACCATCCCTGTGCCCGCCACCTGCGACCCGACCGACGACCTGTCGGCGACCGCCTGCGTGGTCTTCTGCGGCGCCGCCTGCACCCGCTGCATGCCCGGCTATGCCGGCGCCGACTGCAGCTTCTCCGACGCCGTCACCTGCAGCGGTCAGGGTTTGGCGCAGGCCGACGGGAGCTGCCTCTGCAACTACGGGGTGACGGGCGACAAATGCGAGCAGTGCGACATCGGCTTTGCCGGTCCCGGCTGCATCTACTCCGACATCAACACCTGCTTCTCGCTCGGCAGCGCCCAGGAGGATGGCAGCTGCCTCTGTCTGCCACGCCGCGGCGGCGCTCAGTGCACCGAATGTCTGCCGGGCTTGGCCGGGCCGGACTGCGAGTTCAGCGATGAGCTCACCTGCTCGGCGCGCGGGCTGGCGCTCGACAACGGCACCTGCCGCTGCAACACCAACATGGCGGGCGAGGCCTGCGAGACCTGCCTGCCCGGCTTTGCGGGCGACCTCTGCAACTTCTCGAATGATGTGACCTGCCGCGGGCGGGGCATCGCGCAGGCCGACGGCAGCTGCGCCTGCTTCGACACCTTTGCCGGCGCCGACTGCGGGAGCTGCGTGGAGGGCCAGACGGGGCCGCAGTGCCAGTACAACGACCGCTTCACCTGCAACGACCGCGGGGTCGCGCAGCCCGACGGCAGCTGCATCTGCAGCGGCAACTTCACGGGGCGGCGGTGCGAGCTCTGCCAGCCGGGCTGGCTGGGCGACGCCTGCCAGCACTCGAACGAGACCACCTGCAACAACCGGGGCATCGCCGCCTTTGACGGAAGCTGCAGCTGCGGCGACACCTTCGCGGGGCCCGATTGCGGCGGCTGCACGGCGGGGCGGGCGGGCGCCGACTGCACGCTGACCGATGCCATCACCTGCAACCGGCATGGTCGGGTGCAGGCCGACGGGAGCTGCATCTGCGACGAGCGCTATGTGGGCGCGGCCTGCGACGCCTGCGCCACGGCCGGCTTTAACTATCCTGCCTGCCCCGTATGTACGCGGGAAGACAACTGCGCGGGCCACGGCAGCTGCAGCTCGGCAGGCTCCTGCCTCTGCGACGATGGCTACAGCGATGTCGACTGCCGCAAGTGCGAGGTGGGCTTTGCCCGTGAGATTCTCTACGCGCCGGAGGGCAGCGGTGCCACAGACGGCAGCGGTGCCAGCGCGGGCAGCGGCGATGGCAGCGGCGCGGGAAGTGGCGTCGGCAGCGGTGATGGCAGCGGGGTGGTGCCTCCGCCTGCGCCGGCTCCGATCGGGTTTGAGTGTCTGCGCTGCCCCGGGGCGGTTCCCTGCAACGGGCAGAATGTCTGCACGCTGTCGCTGGCAGCCGATGGAACAGCCACCGCCATCTGCGCCTGCGCGCCCGACACCTATGGCGAGGACTGCAGCCTGACGCGGGCCTTCTGCAACGACCAGGGCACGCCGATCGGCGGCGGCGCTTGCGCCTGCGACGAGGGCTATGCGGGCCGGTTCTGCACCATCGTGGGGCTGGAGCAGTGTGGTGCCAACGCGGTGATGAACCCGGACGGGAGCTGCACCTGCAACCCCGGCTATGCGGGCGCCCGGTGCGACAGCTTCTGCGGCGACGGCATCGTGGGGACGAGCGAGGGGTGCGACGACGGCAACCAGACGGCCGGCGACGGCTGCAGCGCCCGCTGCTTCATTGAGCAGGGCTTCTCGTGCGAAGATGCGGTGCCGAGCACCTGCATTGTGGATGCGGATGGGGACGGGGTGACCGACGCGGAGGACAACTGCCCGACGACGCCGAACCCGGACCAGAACGACGGCAACGGCGACGGCTCGGGCTATGCCTGCGACCAGGTGGAGATTTCGTCGGACACGGGCGTGAATGACAACGATGTCATCGACCGCGACACGGGCGCGGAGCTCGAGGAGGAGGACACGGCGGTAGAAGACACCGGCACGCTGCTCCCCGACACGGAGGGGAGCGCCGCGCCGGCGCCCGCGCCAAAGAAGAAGGACGATGGCTGCTCATCGGCGGGCAGCAGCAGCGCAGGCTGGCTGGCGATGGCGATGGTGGCGCTGGCGCTGGTGATGCGGCGGAGGCGGGTTTAGTAGCCGATCAGCACGAGCTGGTAGGGGAGGCGCAGGCGCTGGTGGCCGTAGATGGCCTCGGCGAGTTCGCGGCACTTCTCGTAGTCGCGCGTGACGGCTGGTTTGCCGCCACTGTTGAAGCGGTAGGCATTGGGCACCGCGATAATGAGCACCTCAACATCGACCATGACGGCGGCTTGAATGAGGTCTCGGTAGAAGGCGTTGCCTCCCCCAAGCGCCCTGCCCGCCTCGACCTCGATGCCGCACCGCCAGCCTGCGTGGTAGCCGTCAATCTCGTACTGCAGCGTGGGCTCGCCGTTCTCCCCGAAGAAGACGGGCCGCTGCAATCTCACACCCTGTCGTTCAACTTCAAAGCCCAACGCTGAAAGTCCCGGTGCGACCTCACCGAGCACATCGTCGCTCTTCAGCCCTTTGGCGAGCTGCTCTGTGCCAATCTTGGCTTCTCTCGCACGAAAGGCGGCCACGACCTGCGCGACGAAGGCCGGCGGCGGCTGCGTGCGCGGGAACATGGCGAATCGAATGGAAGAGGCGTTGCTCATGAAATCCCACCCATAACAAGTTTAGGCAGCTTCGCAGACAGCGGCCAGCCCGACAAGCACCCTACCCTCTCGCGAGGGTGATCTCGGTGATCTCGGGCGGGGCGCCCACGCGGAAGGGGGGGCCCCAGCAGCCGGTGCCGCGCGAGACGTAGCACTGGAGCTTTCCGAAACGGCCCAGACCGGCAGCGAGCGGGTTGAAGAGGCCGACGAAGAGGGGGCCAGGGAAGAACTGGCCGCCATGGGTGTGGCCGCTGATCTGGAGGTCGAAGCCGGCCTCTCGTGCTGCGGGGATCGACTTGGGCTGGTGGGCCAGCAGCAGGCGGAAGTCGTGCTGGGCTGCGCCGGCGAGGGCCTTCTTGGGGTCGGAGGCGTGGCTCGGGTCGAACTGGCCGCCCGTGAAGTCGGTCACGCCGCCGACCAGCAGGCGGGCGCCGCCCCACTCTACGATGCGGTGCTCGTTGTTGAGCACGGTGAGGCCCAGGCGGGCCACCTCTTCGCACCAGGCCAGGTGGCCGCTGTAGTACTCGTGGTTGCCCGTGACGAAGTAGACGCCGTGGGGGGCCTTGAGGTCGGCGATGGGCGCTACCTCGCTGGCAAAGGTCTTCACGCTGCCGTCCACGAGGTCGCCTGTGAGGGCGATCAGGTCGGCGCCGAGCGCGTTGGTCTTTTCGACAATGGCGGCGAGCTGGGCACGGTTGAGCGGGGCACCGATGTGGATGTCGGTGATCTGGGCGATGCGGAAGCCCTCGAGGCCCGGCGGCAGGTTGGGGAAGCGGAGGGTGACCCGCTTGTAGGGCGGCAGCCGCATGGCGGAGCGAAAGCCGGTGACCGCCATGCCGCCCGTCGCGAGCGCGGCGGCCAGGTGGGTACCGTTGAAGAGCAGCGCTCGTCGGGCCGGGGAGGGGAGCAGCGGCTCGGCGCCGAGGCCGGTGGCGGCGCCGAGGATGTGGGCGCCGGCGCTCAGGAGGAGCCAGGCAAGGTCGCGGACCAGGACCAGGAAGAGGAAGGTGAAGAAGATGCCCATGTAGCCATAGGCGGTGAGCGTGAGGGCGTTGCCCGCGGCGGTGGTGTTGCCGGTCTTCCGGATGAGGAAGATGCTGCCCATGCTGAAGGTGACCAGCAGCCCCGCGACCACGTAGGGGAGCGCCGCGGGCCAGTTCTGTCCGTAGCCGCCCAGCCGGAGCGACGAGACGATCCGGGAGGCGACATAGATGTGCATCCCGCCCCAGAAGAGGGTGACGGTGGAGAGGAAGAAGGCCATGCGGAGCTGGAGCGGTGTCACGGGCGTCGTCGTTGGAGGGGTGGCGGGCGAGGCGGAGGTGTGAGTCCGCTAGGGTTGGATGCAGGTGGCGTTGCGGCAGGTGCGACCTGTGCCGCAGTCGTCGTTGCTGTCGCACTCGGGCAGCCCCATGCCGCCCCGCTCGCAGGTGCCGGAGCGGAGGGAGCAGCGGAGCTCCTTCTGGCACTCGTAGGCCGAGACACACTGGGCGCCGGCGGGGCCGGCTGCGCTTGCGACACACTTTTTGCCGTCGGTGCGGCCTGTGTCGAGGCACTGGGTGCCGCCGGTGCAGTCGGCAGCGACAGCGCAGTTGGCGCCGTAGTTGGCCTGCTGGCCCGGCTGGGCGAGCCCCTGGAGGAGTTCTGGGCAGCCGGTCTGGGTGAGCAGGAGGAGGGCGAGGGCGGCGAGGAGCGTGTAGGGACGCACGGTGGCTCCGAGGTGGGACGGGGGCCACCCCTCTACGCGCGCCATGCTGGAATGTTCAACAGCCTTCGTGCTACCGTGGCGGGCCTCTCCGACCCCTGTGCGCCGCATGGATCTCAGCAGCCTCAACCCTCCGCAGCGGGAGGCAACCAAGCACGATCAGGGGCCGCTCTTGGTGCTTGCGGGTGCCGGTTCGGGCAAGACGCGGGTCATCACCCACCGGATCGGGCTGCTGCTGGAGCGGGGGGTTCGGCCGGGCGCGATTCTGGGGCTGACCTTCACCAACAAGGCGGCGACCGAGATGCGAGAGCGGCTCGCCTCGCTGATGAATCGCGACCTGGCCAAGCAGGTGCGGCTGCACACCTTCCACGCGCTGGGCGCCAACATCCTGCGCGATGAGATTGAGGCGATTGGCTACAAGCGGCCCTTCACGATTCTGGATGAGGCGGAGCGGGAGCGGGTGCTCAAGCGGGTGCTGGAGGAGCTCAAGCTCTCGTCGTCGGCGGTTCCCGTGGACCGGATCTTGGGGCTCATCTCGCAGGCGAAGAATGCGATGACGACGCCGGCGAAGCTGTCGGCGGCCAAGTTCTCGCCCGAGATGCCGCGGGCGCAGCAGCTCTTCGGTCACTACCAGCAGGCGCTGAAGAACCTCAATGCGGTGGACTTTGACGACCTGCTGCTGATGCCGACGGAGCTCTTCCGGACGCGGCCTGATATTCGGGAAAAGTACCGGCAGATGTTCCGGTATATTCTGGTGGACGAGTACCAGGACACCAACCCGATTCAGCTGGCCTTCCTGGCGGAGCTGGTGGCGCCGCCGCAGCTCAACCTGATGGTGGTGGGTGACGACGACCAGTCGATTTACGGCTTCCGCGGCGCGGCGTCGGACACGATTCTGCTGTTCGAGAAGATCTACCCGACGGCCAAGGTCATCACGCTGGAGCAGAACTACCGGTCGGTGAGCAACATCCTGCGGGTGGCCAACCAGGTGATCGGGCGGAACACGAAGCGGAAGGTGAAGAACCTCTGGAGCGCGCATGGCGACGGGGCGCTGGTGCAGCATGTGGCGCTGCCGAGCGATGACGAAGAGGCGAAGTGGATTGCCAACCGGATTGGGTCGCAGCAGGCGTCGGAGCGGCGGTCGCTGGAGGAGTTCGCCATCCTCTTTCGGGCGGGGAACCAGGCGCGTGAGCTCGAGGAGGCGCTGCGTGCGCGGCGGCTTCCCTACCGGCTGGTGGGGGCGCAGAGCCTCTTTGACCGCAAGGAGATCAAGGATGCGCTCTGCTACCTGCGGCTGCTGCTGAATCCGCACGATGAGCTGGCGCTGCGGCGGGTCATCAATGTGCCGTCGCGGGGCATCGGCATCACGACGATGGCGCACATCGACCAGACGGCCAAGGAGGATGGCGTTGCGCTCTTTGAGGTGGTGCGCCGGATGTCGAAGCAG
The DNA here is from genome assembly GCA_903912275.1 of uncultured delta proteobacterium. Classification (GTDB taxonomy): domain Bacteria; phylum Myxococcota_A; class Bradymonadia; order REDH01; family REDH01; genus CAIWGR01. Next base: position 6 of record CAIWGR010000360.1, on the reverse strand, counting down.
GGGAAG
>CAIWGR010000359.1 GCA_903912275.1 uncultured delta proteobacterium | reverse complement strand
TTGTTCATGCGGGGCAGGCAGGCATGTTCCCGCAGCAACAGGCGCTCACCGACGGCGCCGGCCTCTTCGCCATCGGCGGCCTGCGGGTCGGCTCGGTGGAGCTCATCGCCACCGATACGCTCGGCGGAACCGGCTTCGAGAGCGTGCTGGTGCCTGCGGTTGCCGAGGGTTCGGCCTCCGAGGTCGAGGTACAGTTCGAGGTCGAGCCGGCTCCTGCAGTGGCGGTGAACATCGTGGACAAGATCACGGGCGCTCCGGTCGAGATGGCCGTGGTGACGGTCTCGCGCGATGTGATGCATGTGTTGGCCCTGTCTGAGGGCGTGGAGCAGGGCCTCACGACGCTCGACTACCTGCCAGTCGGAGAGATGTTCTCGCTCTCCGTGCGCGCGCCCGGCTATCTGCCGTGGCAGCAGGAGCTGGCGGTCACGCCCGAGATGGCCATCAAGGTCGAACTGAGTCAGGGCGGCACCGTGACCGGCCGTGTCGTCAACGGCGCCGATGTGCCGGTTGGCGGCGTATCTGTCTATGCGATTGTGCGCGACAAGGCAGGCTCGGTCTGGGAGGTTCGCAAGAGCACCTTCGACAACATCCACCCGTTGGTTCGGCCCGAGGGGACCTTCTTCTGGGTGCCGACCATCGACTTTGTCTCGCGGGCTGATGGCTCCTTCATCCTCACGGGACTGCCCGAGGGCGAGGCGGTCGTTGTCGCGGAATCGAAGGGGATGTCGCCCGGCCTGAGCGGCCTGCTGCAGCTGCGTGCCGATGTGCCGACGTCGGGGGTGCGCCTTGTGCTTCGGCCCGGTCGCAAGCTGCGTGGGCGGGTTGAGAACGAGGCGAAGGGGGCCATCGAGGGTGCCAGCGTGGTGGTAAAGAGCGCCGGCTTCCCACCCTGGTGGACACCCGCGCCGGTGGTGACGTCCGCCGACGGCATCATCCTCTTCGACGGGCTGACCGAGCAGGTGGAGATTGCTGTAAGCCACCCAGACTACCAGCCGCTCAAGACGCGGTTTGTGCTGCCGGAGCAGGGACTCGACGACCAGCACCTGGTGCTGCTGCGCGATGCTGGCAGGCTGATGCGTGGCCGGCTCTATCTCCCGCGCGGCAAAGCCGCGGTCGGTGCGACCGTCTGGTTCACCCGCGGCGGTGGCGAGCAGCCCGTCTGTTCAGCGGAGGTGCGCGAAGACGGCTGGTTCGAGACGGAGCCCTGCCGTGCCGAGCCCGACAGGCTGCTGGCGGCGCTGGCAGAGGTGCCTCCGCTTTCGGTGCCGGTGGCGGGGTTCGGCGAGCCTGCGGACTACCGGTTCGGACGAGGTGCCGAGCTGGAGATGGCGGCGGAGGGGATGGCCGTTGAGGTGTCGCTGGCGCTGACGCCGTCCTTCCCAGCAGCGCTCTACACGCTGCCAAAGGGTGCGATTGAGCCGTGGAAGCGGATGCGCTTTTCGGGGCTGGCGCCGGGCGACTACGCGGTGACCTGCACGGCAGCCGGCAAGGCGCCTGCGAGCCTCCGCGTCGCACTGGCGGCCGACCAGCGGGTGGAGAAGGTCTGCCCCGCGATGCGGTCGGAGCGCGAAGGGAGCGTGGTCGTCGTGGACCCGCAGGGCGCACCGGTCGCAGGTGCCTTCGTGCGGCGGGCTGGCGCGGTCGCCGGGCCTTGGGTGGTGAGCGACGCCAAGGGCGTTTCGTTGCTGAAGGGGACCGACGGTGAGCTGGTCAGCATCGAGGCGTCGCACGTCGCTTGGGGCTCCGGCAGCGCATCGCTCACACTGGGGCGCGATGCGAAGCCTGCGCGGCTCGCCCTCGTCAGCCCCATTTGCGGCGCCAACGCGGAGGAGGTCCGCGCGGCCTTCCGCGACGCCGGCCTCGCGCTGGTCTGTGACGGCCGCGCCGCACTCGTCGAGGCGATCGCGCCCGCCACTGCAGCCGCAGGGCGAGGCATTGCGCCGCGCGATCGCATCTTGTGGCTCGATGGGCTCGGCAGCACTACATTGCGGGCAACCGTGCAGCGCGACCGCCGCGCGGTCCTCTTCAGCATCCCCGTTCCGACGCCGTGAATTCCATGCCTGCACCCGTCACCGCAGCCCTTCTGCTCATCGGAAACGAGCTCCTGTCGGGCAAGATCGTGGACCAGAACGGCCAGCTCGCCATCGCCACGCTGCGACGACGGGGCATCGATCTCGTCGAGGTTCGCATGGTCGCCGACGACGAGGCCGCCATCGGCGCGGCAGCCCGAGAGCTCGCGGCCCGCGCAACCTTTGTCATCACCAGCGGCGGCATCGGCCCAACCCACGACGACATCACCCTGGCCTCCATCGCCGCCGGCTTCGGCCTCGAGATGCAGGAGGAGCCTGCGCTGCGGGCCTGGATTGACCAGCACTTCGCCGCCCGCCCCGCCGAGCTGGCCGTCTGGCGCCGCATGGCGATGGTCCCCATCGGCGCCGAGATTCACACCGACAGCCGGACGATGTGGCCGCTGACCCAGGTGCGAAACCTCTTCGTGCTGCCCGGCGTCCCGCAGCTCTTCGCCAACCAGCTCCGCGCCGTGGTGGCGCGATTCGACGGCCAGCCCATCGCTCTGGCAACCCTCTTCCTCTCTTGCGGTGAAGGCGAGGTTGCGGCCCACCTGGAGGCTGTGCTGGCTGCGGAGTCTGCGGTCGCGCTCGGCTCCTATCCTGTCTGGGGAGAGGATGATTACCGCACGCGGATTACCATCGAGTCCCGTGAGGCGGAGGCCGTTGCCCGGGCGACAGAGGCGCTCTCCATCCGCTTCGGCAGCGCGCTGGTCCGGGTCGAACAGGGCGGCTGATCGAATCCGCGCAACAAACGGCCGCAGATGACGAGAAGGAGAGAGACCTCCTCTGCCATCTCGGTGTTCTCATGTTTGACCCTGCCTTCGTTGATTGGAACCTGCCTGCCACCGCTTGCCCGCCGGAGGAGCGGCACCTTCATGCGCCGGCCCACCTTGCCCGCCAGCTCGCTCGTCTGGAGCGAATGGGACTTGGCCAGCCGTTTGTGATGCGGCCGTCGGCGCTCGGCCTGCACTGGTTTCCTGCCGGCCACTGGCTCGTGGGCTGTGGCAATGCGGAGGTGCTGCACCAGCCTTCGGTGGCCGTGGTGGGCACGCGGAGCCCGGCAGCAGATGAGGAGGCTGCGCTGTCGGACTGGCTCAACCAAGCGCTGTCGCGGCTGGGGCTGACGGTGGTCAGCGGCGGCGCGCGCGGCATCGATACGATGGCTCATCGGGCGGCGCTTCGGGCAGGGCTGCCGACCGTCGCGGTGCTGGCGGGCGGGATGCTACAGGCAGGGCCGGCGCAGAATCGCAGCCTCTTTGCAGAGATTGTTGCGGCCGGCGGCTGTGTGTTGACGGAGCAGCCGCTCGGTTGCCGCCCCTTCGACACGCTCTTTGTTGCGCGAAACCGGACCATCGCGGCGCTCTCGCTTGGCACCTTGGTGGTACGGGCTCCGGCGCAGAGCGGCGCGCTGACGACGGCCGGCTTTGCTCGGCGGCTGCAGCGACCTGTGGGGGTGCTTCCCGGTGCGCCATGGGAGCCGAGCGCGGTAGGGTCGAACGGCCTGCTGGGGCGCGGCGCGAGCGCGATCACGCGGGCGGAGGATTTGGCAACGCTGCTGGGAACCGCGCTCGCTTCGGGTTCGCGGGCGCTGCCGCTGGTGCAGGCGGAGGCCGTTGCGGTCCCGACGGGCGCGATGTCGGAGGCAGCGGGCCGGCTCTGGGCTGCGCTGGCCGCGGCGTGGGAGGACGGAGACGATGTGGTGCGCATGTCGGGGCTTGCCGGAGGCGAGGCGCTCGCGGCGCTGACGGAGCTCGAACTGGATGGGCTGCTCGAGCGGCGCGGCACACAGTGGCGGCGGGCCGGGCGGTGACGGCAACTTGCGGCGGGTAGGGCAGAGCGTTAGGTCGCTGGCCCCGTCTGGTTGGAGCAGAGAGATGAGCCGAACGCCTCAGGTTACCATTGTTGGCGCAGGCATGGCCGGCTCCGAGCTTGCACTGCAGCTCGCCCGTCGCGGCATCGCCGTCCGTCTGCATGAGATGCGCCCCGTGCGACCCTCCGAAGCCCACCAGACCGAGCACTTTGCCGAGCTGGTCTGCAGCAACTCCTTCCGCGGTGACGCGCTGACGAACGGTGTCGGCCTGCTGAAGGAGGAGATGCGGCGTGCTGGGTCAATTCTGATGCAGATTGCAGAAGAGACGGCGGTGCCAGCTGGCGGCGCCTTGGCTGTCGACCGAGAGCGGTTTGGCGCCCGGGTCACCGAGGTGGTCCATGCCGAGGAGCTCATCGAGGTGGTGCGCGGCGAGGTGACGGAGATTCCAGGCCCCGAGGCCGGCATCTTCGTGGTGGCGTCGGGTCCGCTGACGGCGCAGCCGCTCGCCGAGAAAATCACGGCCATGACGGGACGGCAGCGGCTCTACTTCTACGACGCGGTTGCGCCGATCGTGCACGCCGACTCTGTCGACCGGAGCATCGCCTTTGCGCAGAGCCGATACGAGAAGGGCAGTGGCGATGACTACATCAACTGTCCGATGAACAAAGAGGAGTACTACGCCTTCGTGGAGGCGCTTCGCGCAGCCGAGCTCACGGAACTTCATGCCTTTGAGGAGGCCCGATTCTTTGAGGGCTGCCTGCCGATTGAGGTCATGGCATCGCGCGGCGACAAGGTGCTGGCCTTCGGGCCGATGAAGCCGGTGGGGCTCGAAGACCCGCGCACCGGCCGCCGCCCCTACGCGGTGGTGCAGCTCCGCATGGAGAACTGTGAAGGCACCTCCTACAACCTCGTCGGCTTTCAGACGCGGATGAAGCAGCCCGACCAGGGGAGGGTCTTCCGCATGATTCCGGGGCTGGAAAAAGCCGAGTTCATGCGCTGGGGCTCGGTGCATCGGAACACCTATGTGCATGGGCCCGAGGTCTTCGACGCGCGGTTCGCCATGAAGGTGGCGCCCCACCTGCGCTTCGCGGGCCAAATCACGGGCGTGGAGGGCTATGTGGAGTCGCAGGCCAGCGGGCTGCTGCTTGCGCTCTTCCTCGCTGCCGAACTCTCCGGCCAGCCACTCGACCTTCCGCCTGCGACGACGGCGCTCGGCGCGCTGCGGCGGCATGTGACGGGCGAGCTCGCGATCGACGCGAAGGCCTATCACCCGACCAACATCCACTTTGGCATGATGCCGCCTGTCGAGGAGGCGAAGTCGGGGCGGTCGGCACGATCGGACCGGCGCGAGGCGGTGTCGCATCGCGCACTGGCAGACCTCGAGGCCTGGCTGGCGCCCGCCCGCAGCCGTGGCCTGTTGCTGCAGGGCAACTATCGCCACCCGGCGCTCACCGAAGGGCTACCGCTAGAGCGCCTGCCCGGCGACCGTCCGCTACCCACCGCACACGTCTGAAACTTGCCCCCGCATAGGTGGCGTGCGACGAGCGCTCCATGGAACAGGTTCCCTCCAACATCCCGGCGCCAGCCTCAGCCTGGGTCGACCCGCTCCGGCGCTTTCTCGACTATCTGCGGGTGGAGCGGAACGCCTCCAAGCACACGCTGAGCGGCTATGAGCGTGACATCCGCTCCTTCTTCGGCTGGTTCGAGGAGCATGCAAAGCGGCCTGCGGGGCTGGACGATGTGACCATCGCCTCGATGCGGCGCTTCCTTGCCTTCCGGCAGGGTGACTTGGAGCGCTCCTCGGTGGCGCGGGGGCTGTCGGCGATGCGGAGCTTCTACCGCTTCCTGCTCAAGCGGGGCGAGGTCAAGGAGTCGACGCCCGCGTTGATTCAGTCGCCGAAGCAGAAGAAGCCGCTGGCCTCCTTTCTGACGGCCGAAGAGGCGCGCGAACTGGTCGAGCCGCAGGCAGAAGAGGAGACGCCGGAGTCGCTGCGCGATCTGGCGATGTGGGAGGTCATGTATGGGGCCGGCCTCCGTGTGAGCGAACTTGTCGGGCTGAGTCTCGGCGACCTGTCGCTGCAGGAGGGCTGGGTCCGGGTACTTGGCAAGGGGCGCAAGGAGCGCGAGGTGCCGGTCGGTAGCAAGGCGATCGAGGCGGTGCGGCGCTATCTGGCGGTGCGCCATCTTCTGTTGCGCGAGGGGCTGCTGGAGCGTGCGCTGTTTGTGAACAGCCGCGGCGGTCGGATGGGCGATCGGAGCGTTCGACGGCTGCTCGATGCGGCGCAGGCGCGGGCCGGGACGGTACGCCGCGTGTCGCCGCACGGTCTGCGCCACAGCTTTGCGACCCACCTGCTGGAGGGCGGCGCCGACCTACGCGCCATCCAGGAGATGCTGGGCCATGCGAGCCTCCGTACAACGGAGCGGTACACGCATGTGACAGTGGATCGTTTGATGCAGGTCTACGACCGCGCCCACCCGCGGGCGCGCCGGCCGTCAGGACCGAGCAAGGGCACGGAGGAGTAGAACCATGGAGAAGCGAGACACGGTGTCGCTGTTGGCTGGCGGCCGGAGCACGATGAGCCCCTCTTACAGCCCGCAGAGTGTGGTGCTGGATCACGGCAAGGGGATGCGGGTCTGGGACCGGGAGGGGAAGGAGTATCTCGATTTCCTCGGCGGGATCGCGGTGCTGTCGCTGGGCCACGCGCATCCCGCGATGGTCGCGGCGCTCACTGACCAGATCTCCAAGCTGACGCACATCTCGAACATCTACTTCTCGGAACCGCAGATTCTTCTTCAAGAAGAACTGATTAGGCGTACATTCGCAGATCGCGTATTCTTCTGTAACTCTGGTGCAGAGGCCAACGAGGCCGCCATCAAACTGGCGCGGCGCTACGCCCGCATCGTCCAGCGGTCGCCCAAGTTTGAGCTCATCACGCTCGAAGGGTCCTTCCACGGCCGGACCTACGGCGCAGTCAGCGCGACCGCTCAGCCCAAGTACCACGAGGGCTTCGAGCCCATGGTCCCGGGCTTCTCCTACGCCAAGTTCAACGACCTGGCCTCGGTGGAGGCCCGCTGGACCGCCCACACCGCTGCCGTCATGGTGGAGCCGGTTCAGGGCGAGGGCGGCGTTCGGGTGGCCTCTCGCGACTTCATGCAGGGTCTTCGGCGGCTCTGCGATGAGCGTGGCGCACTCTTGATTGTGGATGAGGTGCAGTCCGGCATCGGTCGCACGGGCCGTTTTCTGGCGACCGAGCACTACGGTGTTGAGCCCGACATCGTCACGCTGGCCAAAGGTCTTGGTGGTGGCGTTCCGATCGGCGCCACGCTCGCCAAAGAGTCGGTCGCGGCCGCCTTTACGTAGGGGAGCCACGGCACCACCTTCGGCGGCAATCCG
>CAIWGR010000358.1 GCA_903912275.1 uncultured delta proteobacterium | reverse complement strand
GACACCGCCGACACCTCGGTTGACGACACCGCTGACACCTCGGTTGACGACACCGCCGACACCAACATCGACGATACCGCCGATACCAACATCGACGACACCGCCGACACGAGCGTTGATGTGGAGGACTGCATGCTCGGCTGCGGCGTCGGCTGCCCTGCCCCCGAATTCCAGATCTGCGGAACCGACGGACAGCTCTACTGCAACAGCTGCTACATGGGCTGCCTCGGCATCGCCCCCGCGTCGCAGCGCTCGGTCTGCGATCCCTGCGGAGTCTACGATCCGGCCACCGCGGAGCCCTATCGACTCTGGACCACCCCTGACAGCTGCATGATGAGCTTCGACAGCAGCACCTCGTTTGCCGTTGCTACGACGGAGGCAGAGCTCCGCGCGATGCTTCCCTGCATGGAACCTGCTGCTGTGATCGCCGGCATCGATTGGACCATCGAGGTCGTTGCGCGGGTCACGCAGTCCTACAACCCTGCGCTGACGGTTCAGGGTGTGTTCAGCACGCCATCCGGTGTGGCTGTGGCCACCCGGTCACCTGTCTACTGTGGCGGTGCCGCGCCACCGACCGCCACAGCGTTCGTTATCGTCGGCGCCGGCAGCGTTGGGCTGCATCAGGAGTCGTGTCTCGACGGCGAGTGCACTGGCGGCCCCTTCCCGTAGCGCGTCTCCTCAGGCGTGCGCGGCGGTGACAAGTTGGTCGGCGTAGTCGAGCACCTGGTCGAAGGACTCCGCGACGAAGAAGATATCCTGCGGCGCATCGTAGTCGATGGAGAGGTCGCGGACCGCATCGAGTGAGAAGGGCCGGTGCTCGATGGTCGGGTCGATGGAGCGCAGGAGGTCTTGGATGCCACCGTTGTTGCCGGCGCCGAAGATCTTCACTTCGCCCTCTTCCTTCACGAGGCCATACTCCACGGTGTACCAGTAGAAGAGCCCGATGAGGTCGAGCATCTTCTGGTCGCCCGTCTCTACAGCGCGGCCCGCGGCGCGGCCGATACGGACCGACATCTCGACGAACGCGGGGTGCAGAAACATGGGTGCATGGCCGCGGAGCTCGTGGATGATGTCGGGCTCAGGCGTGAAGAAGGGATAGGATGGATGGCGGATGTAGGGGGTGCAGCGCATCACCTTCTGCGCGAGCATGGAGAGGAACTCGCCCTTGTCGAGGAGCCCGCCAACGGGTGCGAGCATGAAGCCGGTGATGGACTCCATACGGGCGCTGACATCGTCAATCTGAGGGATGGTATCGAGGGAGAGCTGCAGCAACTCGCGCCCCCGGAGGAAGGGAGCGCAGGAGTAGCGATCCTGGAGCAGGATGAGGATCTGGGAGACGAGGCTCCAGTTTCCATGCTCCTGTTCGGTGTAGGAAAATCTCGGACAGGCGGGCCAGGCAGCCTCGGCCTGCGCGACGAGCGCCGTGACGCGGCTGCGGTAGTCTCCGTCGTGGGCGCCGGGGTAGGTGGTCTGCACGATGCTGGCGTAGTCGCTGCGCGTGAAGGGGGTGGATGCGAGGAAGCTGCGGTCGCGGCGCATGGCGCTCCGGGTCGAAGAGGTTGCAGGTCGGATGCGGCTTGCAGCGAATCCCTACCTTGCGAGGTTCCTACCTGCATGCCGCGGGAAAGGGAACGAGGTTAGCGTTTCGCAGCTGCGCGCAGGCCGGCGTGCTGACGGGCACAGCGCGCGCCTTCTGCCGGCGCGAGGGCGCCCATGAAAGCTTGGCGACGGCGCGCGCGTCGGAAGTCCGCAATACGGAGTCGCTCTATCGTGCAGCATACCAGCGGGCGGTGGCGGCGAGCGCATCTTCGGTCGCGGTCGGAGGCGCCCAACCGGTGGCGTCGAAGAGGCGGTCGGCGTCGACTTCCAGCGAGCCGAGCAGCCGCTCGAGGAGCCCGTCTACCGGCGAAAAGCGGGCGGTCCGTAGGAGCGGTGAGAGGTCGAAAGGAAGCGACCACTCGCGCCGTCCGAAGCCCCGCTGCAGCAGCCGAAAGAGCTCGGCTGAGGAGAGCGGCGGCCCCTCTGCAACGAGCAGCGTATCCTGCTCCGGCGCCTGCGTTACGAGATGGGCCAGCAGGTCGGCGAAGTTGGAAGCGGCGACCAGGCTACGGCGGTTTTCCTGTGCGCCGAGCGGCCAGGGCACCCCGCGGGCAGCGAGCATGAGCATGCGCTCGAAATGGCCCTCGACGCCCGCGCCGTAGATCATCGGGGGGCGGAGGATGGTCAGGGCAACCTCGGCGCCTTTGAGGGCGTCGCGGACGGCCTCCTCGCCCTCGAGCTTCGAGGATGCGTAGGGGCTTTCGGGGCGTGTGGGGCTGAGCTCCGTCAGCGGTCCGTCGGAGGTCTCGCCGTGGACCTTCAGGGTGCTGACATGGAGGAAGCGGGCCACGCCTGCGGCGCGTGCGGCGGCGGCGAGGCGGGCGCTGCCCTGCACATTGACCTGGTAGAAGGAGGCGATGGCGTCGGTGCCGTCATCGTCCGCGTGAGGACGACGCCCCGCGAGGTGCACGACCGCGTCGACGCCGCGGAGGAGGCGCGTCCAATCGTTCGTTGCGCCAAGGTCCCCGACCGACACCTCGGTGAGCGCAACGTCAGGGGCCCCGACGCGGGGCGAACGGGTAACGGAGACAACCTGGTGGCCTGCTGCGAGCAGCGCAGCGACCGTTGGCCTGCCG
>CAIWGR010000357.1 GCA_903912275.1 uncultured delta proteobacterium | reverse complement strand
CCCTTCACCGTCCGCTTCCTCGAACTCATGCCGGTCGGAGAGGGCGCCGAGCTCACGCGGCATGGGCGCTTTGCAAACCTCTCTGCGATGCGCGACCGCATCGTCGCGACGCACACGCTTGTGCCCTGCCCCTCTGACGGCTTCGGGCCTGCGCGTACCTGGCAGCAGCCCGGCGCACGGGGCAGCGTAGGGTTCATCACACCGCTCTCGCACGGATACTGCGACACCTGCACCCGGTTCCGGCTTACGGCGGTGGGCGAGCTCCGCGCCTGCCTCGCAGACGACCGCCAGGTCTCGGTGCGTGAGGCCATCCTCGGCCGCGATCGGGCGGCCCTTCGCGACGGCTTCTTCGAGGCCGCGCGGACCAAGATCGCGGGCCACGCCTGGAATGTCGACGCTGTCACCCGCACCGGCATGTCGGAGCTCGGCGGATGACCGAAGGCATCACCATCCAGCTCACCTTCTACGGCCCATCCGCCGCGCTCGCAGGGCAGCGCACGCTGGGGCTCGAAGTCCCTGCGGGCACCACCCTCGAGGGGCTGCTGTCGGTACTCGGGGAACAACGCCCTGCCCTCGCAACAATCCTTCCCCGTTGCGCAACCGCGCTCAACGGAAGCATTGTCCGTGCGGAGCGGCTGCTGACCGACGGCGACCGTCTCGACCTGCTCCCACCTGTGTCGGGGGGCTGAGTGGAAATCGATCGCTGGCTCACCGACCAACCGCTGCTGCTCGAGCCACTGCTCGCAGAGACGGAAGATGTCTCCTGTGGCGCACTTGTCGTCTTTGCCGGAACGGTCCGGGACCAGCAGGGGGGCGCCGCCGTCACGGCGCTGACCTACGAGGCCCATGACACGCTCGCGGCTGCGGCGATTGCTGCGATCGAGGCGCGCACGCTGGCAGCCCATCCGCACCTGCGCATCCGCGTCCGCCACCGCACAGGCGCCCTCGCGCTCGGTGACACCGCAGTGCTTGTCGTGGTCCGGGCGCCCCATCGGCGCGAGGCCTTCGCCGTCGCTGAGGCGGCGCTCGAGGCGGTGAAGGCGGAGGTGCCCATCTGGAAGTTCGAGCACTACCAAGAGGCCGCGAGCAGCTGGCTCGATGGCACCCCACTGACACCAGCTCCCAGAGCCAACGATGCGTAACATCTCCCACAAACCCGACTCGCTTCGCATGGCCGTCGCCGCGACATCGGTTTCGATGCCAGAGTTCTGGGTAGGCCAGGTGCGCGCCCGCGCTCTCGCGAAGGGCGATGCGCTCGAGATTGCCCGCATTGCCGCCATCTCGGCCGCGAAGAAGACCTCCGATCTCATTCCCTTCTGCCACCAAGTCGCGCTCACCCACGTGGCGGTCAGCTACCGGCTCGAGCAGGACTCCATCGCCATCGAAGTCTCGGTGGCTGCGGTGGCCGCGACGGGCGTGGAGATGGAGGCGCTGACAGCCGCCGCGATCTGCGCCATCACCCTCTACGACATCCTCAAGCCACACACGGCCGACATCGCGATCGGGCCCACGCTGCTGCTGAGCAAGACAGGCGGCAAAGACAGCGAGGCCTGGCACGAACGGCCGCTCCGCGTCAGCCTCCGCGGTGCCACGCTCGACCGGGCGGCCTCCTGGTTTGGCGACCTTGCCACGCTCGAAACGGCCGACCTTGAAGCGGCAGATCTCTCGGTGACGCTGCTCCCGCCCGACAGCCGTGACGAGGCTGCTGCGACCGGCGAACCCGATCGCGGCCTCGAACTCGCCATGCGTCAGTTCGCCGTCCGACGGCTGCCGGCAGCGGCCTCGTGGCGGCTGCTCGCCTCGCAGAGCGGGCTCCGCACGGAGCTCGTTGTCGAAGAGCATGGCGGGATCACCGACCAGCTCCTCGCAGCCGTTGCACCCGCACTCGTGCGCCGGGTGCGGAGCCAGCAAACATGATCTCGATCGACGACGCCTTCGCCCATCTCGATGACCAGATTGGCCCGCTGCCAGCGCGCCGGCTGCCGCTGCGCGAGGCGCTCGGACGGGTGCTCGCAGAGGAGGCCTTTGCCCGCATCGACCTTCCCCCGTTTCGGCAGAGCGCGATGGATGGCTACGCAGTCGCCAGCGCATATCTCACGGGCGCGGAAGGCCCGCTTCGCCTTGCCGTGACGGCAACCTCGGCAGCAGGTGCCGCGGGCGCGCCGCCTCCGCTGGAACGCGGCTGCTGCCAGCGCATCTTCACCGGCGCGAGGGTACCCGACGGGGCCGATCTCGTCATCCGGCAAGAGGATGTGGAGCGCGGCGACCATGGCTTCATCAACATCAGCGCCGAGGCTGCGGCGCGGCAGCGGCGCGGCGCCAACATCCGCGAGGCCGGCGAAGAGCTGGCGCGAGGCGCGGTCGTAGGCCGGAGCGGGCACCGGCTCACGCATGGCGCCATCGGCGCGCTCGCGATGGCCGGACTGGGCAGCGTCTCCGTCCACCGCGCTCCCCGCGTCGCGCTGCTCGTCACAGGCGACGAGCTCCGCGACGCGCAAGGCGACCTCGACGCCGGTATGGTCTTCGACGCCAACACCCCCCTGCTCGCCGCCTGGG
>CAIWGR010000356.1 GCA_903912275.1 uncultured delta proteobacterium | reverse complement strand
CAGCGACGGCTCCCAGCCCAACTTCCAGAATGTGGTCGCCACCGCCGACTGGGGCACCGGCCCCTTCGAGCGGGTCACCCTGGTCATGGAGCTCGAAACCACCTGCTTCCCCTTCTCCCGTTGGCTCGACGACCGACCGCCCACAGGCCAGAACTGGCCCCCGCTCTGCGACGCCTTCGACCGTAACTACGAGGTCACCATGGATGACCCCGAGAACCCCGAGGCGCCCCCCGCCATCGAGCTCGTTCGTGCCATCACCCCCTTCGGCGGCCCCCTTCGCTTCGAGATCGACGTCACCGACATCGCCAACGGCCTCCCCGGCAGCCACCGCTTCCGCACCCACATCACCACCTACGCCGACGGCGCAGGCCAGGTGAGCGGCAGCAACGGCGGCTGGAACGTCACCGGTCGCCTCGAAATCCAGGAGGGCCCCGCCCCCCGCAAGGTGCTCGGCGTCTTCCCCCTCTACAACGCCACCTACCCCGAGCCCTACGACCAGCTCAACTTCCCCTTCACCCTCCCCGAGGGCACCACCCGCGCCGAGGTGCAGTACCGGGTCACCGGCCACGGCGGCACGGCCGACTCCTCCTCCGCCTGCATCGGGCCCGCCGAGGAGTTCTGCAAACGCTACCACCATGTCTTGGTCGACGGCGACGAGACGGTCTACCGCCCCTGGCGCCAGGACTGCGACACCCTCTGCACCGAGACCACCAACAGCGACCTCGGCCAGCCCATCACCTTCTGCCTCGAGAACCCCATGGGCTCCATGAGCAGCGTGCGGGCGCCCCGGGCCAACTGGTGCCCTGGCAGCGTGACCCCGCCCCGCCTCTTCGAGGTGGCCACGCCGACGGCGGGTGAGCACAGCTTTGGCTTCTTCATCGAGTCGGTGGCGCAGTCGGGCGGTTGGCGTGTGTCGGCGGTCGCGGTGGCCTACGGAGAGTGATTTCGTCACTCTAGCGCACCATGTTGCGTCAAAGTTGATGAAATAGTGCGCTGCGTCACAAATCGTTTGACCAGACAACGAGGCTGCGTCATAAACGGCGGCAGTAGTTCCTCTCGCTGTGGAGTCGCCGATGAAGCCTTGGTCCTTTGCCCTCGCTCTCCTTGTCCTCCTCTCCGTCGCCGGCGCCATCACCCCGCCCGGCGCCATTGCCGCCAGCGCGGGCGCCATCAGCGCAGGCGACACCGCCTGGATGCTCATGTCCTCGGCCATGGTCCTGCTCATGACCCCGGGACTCTCCTTCTTCTACGGCGGCATGGTCCGCCCGAAGAACGTCATCTCGACCATGCTCCAGAGCTTCATCGCCATGGCCATCGTCGCCATCCTCTGGGTCGCCGTCGGCTTCTCGCTCGCCTTCGGAGACAGCCTCGGCGGTGAGGGCATGGGCCTCATCGGCAACCCCGCCACCTTCGCCTTCTTCCGCGGCGTCGGCGGCACCCCCAACCCCGCCTTCGCCGCCACCATCCCCTTCGCCCTCTTCGCCCTCTTCCAGATGAAGTTCGCCATCATCACGCCGGCGCTTGTCACCGGCTCCTTCGCCGAGCGGGTCAAGTTCTCCAGCTACCTCCTCTTCATGATCCTCTTCTCGCTCTTGGTCTACGCCCCGGTCTGCCACTGGACCTGGCACCCCAACGGCTTCCTCCGCCAGTGGGGCGTGCTCGACTTCGCCGGCGGCACCGTCGTCCACATGTCGGCCGGTATCGCCGCCCTCGCCGGCGCCATCGCACTCGGCAAGCGCAAGGACTACGCGAAGGGCCAGAGCCACCCGCCCGCCAACATCCCCTACGTGCTCATCGGCACCGGCCTGCTCTGGTTCGGCTGGTTCGGCTTCAACGCCGGCAGCGCACTCGCCGCCAACGACCTCGCCGTCTCGGCCTTCCTCACCACCAACACCGCCGCCGCTGCCGCCGCCCTCGCCTGGGTCTTCTTCGACGCCGTCCGCGGCCGTCGCATCAGCGCACTCGGTGCCTGCATCGGCGCGGTCGTCGGCCTCGTGGCGGTCACCCCCGCCGCCGGCTTCGTCTCGGTGGGCAGCGCAATGGCCATCGGCACCATCGCTGCCATCGCCTGCAACGCCATCGCCCACTGGCGCTCCAACTCCGCGCTCGACGATACCCTCGATGTCTTTCCCTGCCACGGCGTCGGCGGCATGATCGGCATGGTCGCCACCGCCGTCTTCGCCACCAAGGCCGTCAACGGCGCGGGCGCCGACGGCCTGCTGCTCGGCAACACCCACCTCTTCCTTATGCACCTGCTCGCGCTGGTCGTCGTCTCGACCTACGTCTTCGTGGTCTCCTACGCCATCTTCAAACTGGTCGACCTCATCACCCCGATGCGTGTCACGGCCGACGACGAAGAGGAGGGACTCGACCGCAGCCAGCACGGCGAGACCATCTTCGCCTCCGAGGCTGCGCTCGGTCTTGCGGGCGGCGAATAGCAGCGGCGCGGGGCCGCTGCCTCCTCGTTAGCCCTGCGGCGGCTTGGAGATCCGCTCTGCCCGGGCAGCACGCTCCGCCGCCTTCTCTTCGGCCTGCGCCATGAGCTGGCACTTGAGCCGCTCGAGGTCATCAGGAAGCGGAACCTCGAACCTGACAT
>CAIWGR010000355.1 GCA_903912275.1 uncultured delta proteobacterium | reverse complement strand
TCCCACCACGAGCGTGACGCGCTGAGCGACAGGATCAAATCCCTGTTTCCCAATGGAAAGCAGATAGGTGCCAGGGCCCGCATTGAACGAGGCCGTGGAATCTGACGCCACCTTGCCCAGCAACTGCGGAACCAGGTTTCCCGCCATAGGCCGAAAGATCCAAACTTCGGTGTCATCCTCGTCGCTGGTCACGCGCAGTATCGCTGGAGTAACATGGAGCGCGACGGCGGGCATTTTGACCTCGACGCCCATCTCGAACAGGACGGACTCGGTTGATGTCGCATAGCCTGGTGCGGAGAATGCGATCAGGTGCTTGCCGGGTGAGATGGGGATGGATCCGCTGCCTGTGATGGAAGTCACGCCATCGATGCTGGTGATCGTCGTCTCTGGGGAGACGCCGACCGTGAGCCGTGTGACCGTCCGCTCCAGCGTGATGTGTTCTACAATGGAGGTGCCGCCCTGCGCCGTTCGGATCTTGCGCTGCAACGTATCGTATCCGCGCGCGGTGATGGTGACCACGTGGTCGCCTTCGGTGATCTCAAACCGACCGGAGCCTGCGCCCACCGTGTTCCCGTCGACCAGCACAGCAGCCTCCGGCGGGGAGATCGCGCGGGTCTGCAGGTAGCTCGGCACCTTCTTCAGGGTCACATTGTCGAGCGTCTCGATGGCTCCGACCGAAACAGCGACCATCTTCTGTGCTGGCTCATGGCCGGGAGCAGCAAAGACAACCCGCTTCTGTCCCGCCACGACCGCGTACTCCCCATCGCCTGTGCCAATGACCTCCCCATCGACGGAGATCGTCGCGTTGGCAGGCAGCAGGCCCGAAACCAGAATCCAGCCCGAGAAGCGGGGGTCGGGAGGTTGCCTGCCCGCCGGCGCTGCAGCCGGCACTGCAGACGGCTCGGCGGGGGTTGGGCCTTGGCTCGCCGCTGGGCTGGGGAGCGAACCTACATCAACTGCGGCCTTGGCGCGTCGACGGCCCTCTTCGACGGTCTGGGCATCGACACAGCCTTGGTTGGTCTCCTGCAGGCAGGCAAACTTCATGGCGAGATAGCTGCAGCTCTCATAGGCTGCGAGTGCCCTGTCGGTGACGCCCGGGGCGATGTCGCTGCCGCCCCAGGTCTGGTCTCCCCCCTGTGAGGGCGAGAGCGCCTCTACCGTCCAGTTCCAGGCCTCGCCGAGCCGAGTTGACCGGATCCGGAAGAGGGAGTCGACCTCGATGTTGGCCATGGAGAGCGCGCATTGGCGCTGCGAAGAGCTCCCCGCGACGGCACCAAGACACTCACTGACGCTCCGTTGGGTGCTGGCGTCCTGGGTTGCCCGAAAGGTCTGGAAATTGACCAGTGTCGCACTGAACTGGGTCGCACAGACCTGCACTGCCTCGTCCTGCTGCGGCGGTATGAAGAAGGTCTGAATCTGCGCGCTGACCTCCGTCGCGCGGACCGTAAGCGCCACCAGGAGGGTGAAGATCAAACAGGCAAATCGGGACACGTGTCACCTCAGCGGGACGGGTTCGAGGGAAGGCGAGAGATAGGTTCAAGAAGTGTTGGCGGGTCGCTTGATGCAGCCGCATGAAGTTGCGCGGATGCAGGTTCTGGGCTCGGCACGCTGTGAGGCGCATGCGCTAGGCTGGCGCCCTTCGAACGGGTTGCGATGGGTGTCGCGACCTGCCTCCAGCCCCTTAGGCAGAGGGCGAGCGCCTCTTGGAGCCCGCGATCATGGCTTGGGAGCCAGGGGGCCCAATTCGCTATACAGGGCGCCGACGATGACGCCGGCCTTCACGACGGAGGCCACGTAGAGGACAGTGGTGATGTCTCCGAGTTCGCCAGCCGAATTGAGGTAGTAATACCAGAACCCTGCCTTACCCTGGAGGTACGGGATGTCTTTGCCGTAACCCGGAGCAGAATTGTCTGTGCGAAGCAGCCCGGAGGCTCCGCGAGAAACAAAGAGGAATAGCGGGCGGCCTGCGTAGGCAGGATCGAACTCCATCGCCACTTCGAACACCTCGGGATGATCGGTCAGAATCTGCTCTAGAAATGCGTAAACTGGCTCATTTTCTGCGAGCGGCAGGGTGGCCGCCGTCGCGGCACTTGGAGCGATCGCCGCCTCGAAGGTCGCCCTCTCGGCGCTGGTGGG
>CAIWGR010000354.1 GCA_903912275.1 uncultured delta proteobacterium | reverse complement strand
GGGCCGTGGCCTCGGCGAGCGACACCGAGAAGAGGCCGGCCCAGTCAAGCCGGTCGCCGGCAACCGACTGGCCGAGCGCGAGCAGCGGCAACGAGGCCGCCTCTGCGGCAGCAACGAAGGCCGCGCTGTTCTCGGCAGAGACAGCCAGAACGACACGCGACGGGCCCTCGTGAAAGAGTGCGGTTGCGAGGTCGCCCTCCAGCGATGCGGTGAGCGCGGCACCCACTGCGGTCTGGCCCAGGAACATCTCCGCGACGGCGACCGCGAGGCCGCCTTCGGAGAGGTCGTGCGCAGCCGCAAAGAGCCGTTGTTCGGCACCCGCGATGAGGAACTTCTGGAGCCGCGCCTCGAGCTCGAGGTCGACCGGCGCGAGCATTCCCTCGTCGCCGTGGCCGGCCTGCGCAGCGAACTCGGAGCCGTCGAGCGTGCCGGCCTGCGGCCCCACCAGCCAGAGTTCAAGGCCGGTCTGCGTGACGCGGTGGCGGACCACCTTGGAGGCATCGAAGGGACCGTCAAAGGAGCCGACCACCGCCACCGACGGCGTGGGCTTGATGGAGGCGCCACCCGTGGCGTTGTAGAGCGAGACGTTGCCCGAGACGATGGGCACATCGAGCGCGCGGCAGGCCACACCCATGCCGCGGACCGCCTCGGCGAACTCCCACATAATCTCGGGGTCTTTCACGTTGCCGAAGTTGAGGCAGTCGGTGAGGCCGAGCGGACGGGCGCCCGTGCAGGCCACGTTGCGGGAGCACTCGGCGACGGCGCGGGCTGCCCCTTGGTAGGGGTCGAGGAAGACCTGGCGGGGATTGCAGTCGACGGCCAGCGCGATGGCCCGGTCGGTGCCGGTGATGCGCACGACCGCGGCGTCGCCGCCGGGCCGCTGCACGGTGCCGGCGCCAACCATGTGGTCGTACTGTTCGTAGATGCTGCGGCGGCTGCAGATGTTGGGCGAACCGAGCAGCGTGAGGAGCGTGCCACCGGCGTCGGTGAGCGCTGGGAGCGCGGCGCGGTCGAGCTGCTTGCGGTTGGTGAAGCGGGCCGGCTCCGAGCGGGGGCGGTCGTAGATGGGCGCCTCGTCGGTGAGAAAGTCGACCGGCATGTCGGCGGCGATTTCACCGTTGCGCGAGACCACCCAGCGGCCGGTGTCGGTCACGCGGCCGATGACGGCGCTGTCGAGGTCCCACTTGTCGAAGATGGCCTTGACCACATGCTCGCGGCCATCCTTGACCACCATGAGCATGCGCTCCTGGCTCTCGGAGAGGAGCATCTCGTAGGCGGTCATCGCGCTCTCACGGGTGGGCACCAGGTCGAGGTCGATGAAGACGCCGCAACCGCCGCGGCCGGCCATCTCGGTGCTCGAGCTGGTGAGGCCGGCGGCGCCCATGTCCTGGATGCCGATGACGGCATCTTCCTTGAAGAGTTCGAGGCAGGCCTCGAGCAGCAGCTTCTCGCGGAAGGGGTCGCCCACCTGCACGGTCGGGCGCTGGTCGTCGCCCTCGCTGGAGAAGCCGGCCGAGGCCATCTTGGCGCCGTTGATGCCGTCGCGGCCCGTCTTGGCGCCCACGTAGAGGATGGGGTTGCCGATGCCCGAGGCGACGCCCTTGAAGATCTCGTCGTGGCGGCAGATGCCGGCCGTGAAGGCGTTGACGAGGATGTTGCCGTTGTAGCTGGGGTCGAAGAAGACCTCGCCGCCCACGGTCGGAACACCCATGCAGTTGCCGTAGCCCGCGATGCCGCCGATGACGCCGTTCATGAGGAAGGCGGTGCGCGGGTGGTCGGGCGCGCCGAAGCGGAGCGCGTTGAGCGAGGCCACCGGGCGGGCGCCCATGGTGAAGACGTCGCGGAGGATGCCGCCCACGCCGGTCGCGGCGCCCTGGTAGGGCTCGATGAAGGAGGGGTGGTTGTGCGACTCCATCTTGAAGACGGCGCACCAGCCGTCGCCGATGTCGACGGCGCCGGCATTCTCGCCAGGGCCAACGACGACCTGCGGCCCGGTCGTGGGCAGCGTGCGCAGATGGACGCGGCTCGACTTGTAGGAGCAGTGCTCGCTCCACATCGCGCCCAGCACGCCAATCTCGGTCGCGTTGGGCTCGCGGCCGAGCCGGCTCAGGGCAAAGTCATACTCTTCATCGGTCAGGTTGTGCTCGAGCGCGACCTCGCGCATCGACTTCGATTGGCTCACGGCGACCTCACGGCAGAGAAGATTCGGTTCTAGGAGAGCAGCCCTTCGAGGAGCGCGCGGCCGTCGATGCCGCCCAGCGCAGGCTCGGCGCAGCGCTCCGGGTGGGGCATCATGCCGACCACGTTGCCAGCAGCGTTGCGGAGGCCGGCGATGTTGTTCCGCGAGCCATTCAGGTTGGTCGCGTCGGACACCAAACCCGTCGCATCGCAGTAGCGGAGCACGGGCAGGCCCTCCGCCTCGACCCGCGCCAGCGTCTCGTCGTCGCAGAACCAGTTGCCCTCGTAGTGGGCCACGGGGATGCGCAGGAGTTGGCCCTGCCGCAGCTTGGAGACGACAGGCGCTCCCGTCTGCTCCACGCGCACCATGACGTCGCGGCAGATGAAGCGGAGCGACCGGTTGGGGAGCATCGCGCCGGGAAGCATTCCGGCCTCGAGCAGGATCTGGAAGCCGTTGCAGATGCCGAGCACCCGTCCGCCGCGGGCAGCGAAGTCGGCAACGCTCTCCATGATCGGGCTGAAGCGGGCCACAGCGCCGGTGCGGAGGTAGTCTCCGAAGGAGAAGCCGCCGGGCAGCACGATGGCATCCACCCCCTTGATGTCGGAGTCCTTGTGCCAGAGCCGCTCCACGCCCACGCCGAGCACCTTCTCGAAGGCGTGTTCGGTGTCGCGATCGCAGTTGGAGCCGGGGAAGACGACGATGCCGACCTTCATGGGGCCTCGTCCAGCGTGAAGGTGTAGTCCTCGATGACCGGGTTGGTCAGGAAGGTCTTGCACATGGCATGCACCCGCGCGGAGGCATCGTCGCGGTCGTCTGTGTGAACGACGAGGTCGATGACCTTGCCCACGCGCACCTGATCGGCGCCCGCAAATCCAAGCTGCCGCAGACCTGTCTCGATGACCACGCCCTGGGGGTCCAAGACGCCCTTCTTGGGCGTGACGAATACGCGCACCTTCATGGTGACTCCTTGCGTTGACTAAGCGGTGCGTCCGAAGACGCGTTGAAAGATGGCATCGACATGGCGCAGGCCGTGGGCGAGGTCGAAGCAGCGCTCGATGTCTGCCTGGCTGAGGTGGCTGCGGAGCTCTTCGTCGGCGAGTGCGAGCGGCATGAGCTCATCGCCCGACTCCCAGGCCACCATCGAGATGCGCTGCACGAGCCGGTAGGCCACCTCGCGGCCGAGCCCCGACCAGAGCAGCTCCATGAGGATGCGCTGGCTGAAGACGAGGCCACGCGTCTGGGCGAGGTTGCGCTCCATCTTCTCGGGGTAGAAGACCAGCTTGTCGATGACGCCGGTGAAGCGATGCAGCGCGAAGTCGAGCGCGATGGTGGCATCGGGTGCAGCGACCCGCTCGACGGACGAGTGGGAGATGTCGCGCTCGTGCCAGAGTGCCACATTCTCCATTGCGGGGATGGCGTAGCCACGCACCAGCCGGCAGAGGCCGGTGACATTTTCGCTCAGCACCGGATTGCGCTTGTGGGGCATGGAGCTGGAGCCCTTCTGGCCCTTGTGGAAGAACTCCTCGGCCTCCATCAGCTCGGTGCGCTGCCAGTGGCGGACGGTGACGGCGAAGCGTTCGAGGCTGCTCGCGATGAGCGCCAGCACGCAGAAGTATTCGGCGTGGCGGTCGCGTGAGACCACCTGGGTGCCTGCAGGCTCGCAGCCGAGGCCGAGGGTCGCGCAGACGGTCTCTTCGACGATGGGCTCCACGTGGGTGAAGTTGCCCACCGAGCCGCTGAGCTTGCCGACGGAGACCGAGGCGATGGCGGAGACGAGCCGCACGCGGCACCGCTTCACCTCGTCATACCAGCCGGCGAGGATGTGGCCGAGCGAGGTGGGTTCGGCGTGGATGCCGTGGGAGCGGCCGATGACGGGGGTCATCTTGTGTTCGAAGGCGCGCCGCTCGATGGCTGCGGCGAGCGCGTCGAGGTCGTCGAGCAGGAGCTGTCCGGCATCGCGGAGCTGCAGCGCAAAGGTGGTGTCGAGGATGTCGCTGGAGGTGAGCCCCATGTGGAGGAAGCGGCCATCATCGGGGCCGCACTGCTCCTCGAGGCTCTGCACGAAGGCGGCGACGTCGTGGCGGGTGATGGCCTCAATCTCGGCGACGCGGGCCGGGTCGACGGAGAGGCAGGCGCGGAGGCGTGCGACGGTCTCGGCGGGCATGCGACCGAGCGCAACGAAGCCGTCACAGGCAGCGAGCTCGATGGCGAGCCAGCGGTCGAGCTTGGCCTGTTCAGCCCAGATGGCGGTCATCACAGGGCGGGCATATCTATCGATCATGAGCAGGGTCCTGTCGCGCGTCGGACGGGATCGATCCCGTTACCGGGATGCCCTGCGGCGATTTGGCGGTACCACCCGGCTCGGCACCGCGGGGCGGTTACTCTTCGAACTTCAGCGAAGCGATGGCCGCCTGGTAGTCGGCGACCAGGGCGTCGGCCTTGTCGGCTTCCATGTAGGAGACGACGACATAGGCCGAGGTGTCTTTGACGAACTGGAAGACGTAGACCTTGAGGTTCACGCCGGCGTGGGCGAAGGTGTAGACGGTCTCGGTTCCGCTCAGGTTGCCGATCTTCTTCTCTTCGCGGCCCGCGCGGGTGAAGTCGGAGGCGCCGAGGGTCTCGTGGAAGGTGTCAAAGAAGACGCCGGCGACATCGCTGGTCATCAGCTGGGTGGCGATGACCTCGAGCTGGCTGTGGCCACCGTCGCGCTTGAACATGAAGACAGCGCGATCGTTGCCTTCGGCGTTGCTCCAGCCCGTCGGCCGATCCATCGACACCTTCAGGTCGTCGTTCTTCACCGTCTCTGCCCAAGCCTGACCAGCGAGGAGTGAAAGACCGAGAACCGTGGCGATCGTGAGGCGGCGAAGGAGCATGTACACACCGTAGCGTAGGCTGGCGTCCGGCAGCGCCGAACAGACGGCGGCGTCATACGACAAGCATTGGCGACAGGCAAGAACGTTGCGCGCAGAGAGCGACCTTCCCTCCACCATTTCCGACCGGTGGCGCACTGCATCATCTCGCTTGCCCCGAACGCCTCTGCCGACTAACCCCGCGCCCCAACATAGACCGCCTCACCGGAGCCTCAGGCATGCCCAAGCGTACGGACATCCGTTCCATCCTCGTCATCGGTTCCGGGCCCATCGTTATCGGTCAAGCCTGCGAGTTTGACTACTCCGGCACCCAGTCGGTGCGCGCGCTTCGGAAGGAGGGCTACCGGGTCATCCTGGTCAACTCCAACCCGGCCACCATCATGACCGACCCGGAGCTCGCGGACGCCACCTATGTGGAGCCGCTCACGCCTGCCTATGTGCGCGACATCATCGCCAAGGAGCGGCCCGACGCGATCCTCTCCACCATGGGCGGACAGACGGCGCTCAACCTTGCCAAGTCCCTGCACGAGAACGGCGTCCTTGCCGAGTTCGGCGTCGAGCTGCTCGGCGCAAACTACGACGCAATCGAGTGCGCCGAAGACCGCCAGAAGTTCAAGGTGGCGATGGAGGAGATCGGCGTCGACATGGCCGCCTCCGGCTACGCCCACACGGTCGAAGAGGCTTTTGAGATCACCGCCCGCGTCGGCTTCCCTGCCATCATCCGCCCCTCCTTCACGCTTGGCGGAACGGGCGGCGGCATCGCCTACAACCGGCAGGAGTTCGAGGAGATGGTCCGCTACGGCCTCGAGTGCTCGCCCGTCCACGAGCTCCTCATCGAAGAGTCGCTCCTCGGCTGGAAGGAGTATGAGCTCGAGGTGATGCGCGACCAGGCCGACAACGTGGTCATCATCTGCTCCATCGAGAACTTCGACCCCATGGGCGTCCACACGGGCGACTCCATCACCGTCGCGCCGGCGCAGACGCTCACCGACATCGAGTATCAGGCGATGCGCAACGAGGCGCTCGCCATCATCCGCCGCATCGGCGTCGACACGGGCGGCTGCAACATCCAGTTCGCGGTCAATCCGGAGAACGGCCGCCGCATCGTCATCGAGCTCAACCCGCGTGTCTCGCGGAGCAGCGCCCTGGCCTCCAAGGCCACCGGCTTTCCCATCGCCAAGATCGCCGCGCTGCTCGCCGTCGGCTACCGGCTCGACGAGCTCACCAACGACATCACGACCAAGACGCCGGCCTCCTTCGAACCGGTCATCGACTACACCATCGTCAAGATCCCCCGCTTCACCTTCGAGAAGTTCGCAGGCGCAGACAACACGCTCACCACCCAGATGAAGTCGGTGGGCGAGGTCATGGGCATCGGCCGCAGCTTCCCCGAGGCGCTGCTGAAGGCGACCCGCTCGCTCGAGATCGGACGGGCCGGCCTCGTCCCGCTGCTCGCCCCGCCCGGAACCGGCAAGGTGCCGCGCGACCGCGCCGACCTGCTCGCCTTCTTCGGCGACCACCTCATCCGCCCTACCCCCGACCGCCTCTGGTATGTGGCCGACGCGCTCGGCTCCGGGCTCAGCGTGGAGGACGTCGCGGGCCTCACCAAGATCGACCCCTGGTTCCTCGATCAGATGCTCCGCATCATCGAGCAGGAGACGGAGCTCAAGGCCTTCGCAGCAGGCGGTGCGCCGCTTGGTTCCGATGAGGGCGCCGAGCTGCTCCGCGCCGCCAAGCGGCTCGGCTTCAGCGACGCCGAGATCGGCCGGCTCACGGGGCGCACCGAGGGCGATGTGCGTGCCGCACGCCTCGACGCCGGCATCCGTCCCGTCTTCAAGGCTGTCGACACCTGCGCCGCAGAGTTCGAGGCCTTCACGCCCTACCTCTACTCCACCTACGAGAGCGAGCCCGAGTCGGTCATCGCCCCCAACCCGCGCCGCGTGATCATCCTCGGCGGCGGCCCCAACCGGATCGGTCAGGGCATCGAGTTCGACTGCTGCGCCGTCCACGGCGTCATGGCGCTCCGCGAGCAGGGCATCGAGACCGTCATGGTCAACT
>CAIWGR010000353.1 GCA_903912275.1 uncultured delta proteobacterium | reverse complement strand
GGTCGAACCCCGCGCGCAGGCCTATCTCGCCAAGTCGGTCGACGTTGCCGCTGCCCAGGGCACCGCGGAGGAGCGCGCAACGGAGGCGAACACGCTCGCTGCGGAGCGCTCCTGGCTCATGAGCCTTCGCTCCCTTCAGGGGCTCCCCGCCCAGGCCGCAGTCGCCGCCCGTCGCGACCTTGCTGCGCTGGAGGGCAAGGTCGCCGAGTCGGCTCGACTGGCGCTCGTCGCGATCGCGCAATCGCCTTCGGAGCTGCCGCTCTACGCCCGCGCGGCCGACGCGCTGCGGGTGGCCGGCGAGGTGGAACGCGCACGCTACTACCGCCAAATCTTCGTCGACCTTGGCGGCGATCCCACGCTGGTTGCTCCTGTGACCGGCGCGCTCAACCGCCTCCCCGCAGACGAGCGTTAGACCCAAGCGTGAGCAGTCCATGAGCGGCAAACAGCCCCCGAAGTCGACCGACGAGAGCCACGATGATGCGACACCGCTGCGTGAGCGGCTCGAATCGCTCTTCCCCGAGGGTTTGCGGCGCCGTGTGACCTCCACGGGCGAGGTGGGAGCTGCGATCGGCGGCGAGGTGCTACGGAGCGTTGTTGGCGACCTCAAACTCCCGCGCGAGGCGGTCAACTACATGCTCGCGCAGGCCGATGCGACCAAGCGCGAGGTGGTCCGCGTTGCTGCCAACGAGTTCCGCGACTTCCTGGAGAGCGCCAACCTCGGCGACGAGATCGCCAAGGTACTGACGAAGCTCTCCTTCGAGATCCGCACCGAGATCCGTTTCGTCCCCAACGACCAGGCCTTCAAGCCGGCTATCACCTCGCGGGTACGGGTCGTCGACAACGCCGCGTCCGAGCCGGCGAAGCCAGGCGAGTCTGTGGCCTCGAGCGTGCTCGAGGAGGTCATCCGCGGCGCCGCGCAGGAGTTCGCAGACAGGGTCCTTGGCCGCCGCGGCAAGGGCGACGAGCCTGCCGCTTCACCGTCGGAAGCGCAGCCGCCTGCAGACGACTCGGCCTCGGGCGCGGAGGCTGTCGAGCCGCCAAGAACGCGAACGCGCCGCAAGCGAACGGGCGGCGCGACCGGGTAGCCGAAGCGGAGGC
The DNA here is from genome assembly GCA_903912275.1 of uncultured delta proteobacterium. Lineage (GTDB taxonomy): Bacteria > Myxococcota_A > Bradymonadia > REDH01 > REDH01 > CAIWGR01. The sequence goes on along the minus strand of CAIWGR010000353.1, from coordinate 519 downwards.
GTTACTTTCGCGCCACCGTTACATGCTCGATGATGACATCCTGGAGCGGACGGTCGCCAGGGCCAGTAGGCACGCGGGCAATCTGCTTGACGATGTCGGTCTCGTCGCAGGCGCCAAAGATGGAGTGGCGGTTGTCGAGGTGGGGCGTCGCCCGGTCGGTGATAAAGAACTGGCTCCCGTTGGTGCCGGGTCCGGCGTTCGCCATCGAGAGGGTGCCGGCCTTGTCGTGACGGAGCGTGGGGTCGAATTCGTCGGCGAACTGGTACCCGGGCCCGCCCATGCCGACGCCCTGCGGGTCGCCGCCCTGGATCATGAAGTCGGGGATGACACGGTGGAAGATGAGCCCGTCATAGAAGTTGCCGCGCTCCGGAAGACCCGTCTTGAAGTTGATGTAGGTCTTCTTGCCCGTCGCAAGACCGATGAAGTTCGCGACCGTGTTGGGCACCTTCTTGTCGAACAGCTCGCAATGGATCTGTCCATGGGTCGTCGCGAGCGTCGCGATCAGCTTCCCGTCGCCCG
>CAIWGR010000352.1 GCA_903912275.1 uncultured delta proteobacterium | reverse complement strand
TCCACCACCCGTACCGCCACATGCGCCTCAAGCCCCTGCACCACCGAGGACGCGTGCGCGCGGTCCTCCTTGGTGTGCGTCCAGCCGGCGGCATCCAGAACTCTACCGACCCACTCATCAAGCACCTCGGGCCCGTCTTTTCGCGAAGGCCGGTCCAGCGAGGCCACATGGCCCAGATGGGCCAACGCTGCAGGCAGACGGATGTCGTGGCCGGTGATCAGCACGCGTGTGGGGAGGCTCTCCCAACGGATGCGATCCGCGAGCCGGCCTATCTGCGCCATCACGAGGCGCGTGTCCGGGTAATCGGCAGCGGTCGCGCTGAGGGCATGGGGCTGGATCAGCCAGATGAGCCGGGGTGGCGCCGCGCCGTCCAGCTCGGTGATGCGGTCCGCCAGCCAGGTGGAAAGCTCCTTGTCCGGGGTCTTTTTGGTCCGCGTCAACGGGCCCATCTGCGACAGGCCCGATGCATCGAGGATGGCCACGCGGTCGTCGCCGCGGATCGCGCCGGTCAGCACGCACTCGATCCACGCCGCGTCTGCGCAGGGCAGAATCACGATGGGGTCGGAGCCGCTGAGCGCCAGCGACAGGTTCCTTCCATGACTACCCCAAGGGACCGGCCTCATCCGAACAACCGGGACGTAAATTTACCTACAACAGAACTGACTACTCTTCCTACTGTTTTTATGGCGGTTCCTGCTAAGGTCACAGCGGCCTTTAGCAATGGCGTCGCCACCTTCACTGCAGCGGAGCGTATCGCATCGACCACGCGTACCCCGGCTGCGTGTCCGATGGCTGCGCCTAACGCCGCGCCCACCGGCGCCATGCCTACGAAGCTGGCAACGAACCCGCCTACCGCGACTCCGATATCTGCGCCGATTTGTCCGGCGGCCACGCGTACTCCTGCCACGAGGCCGCTCGAAGCGCGATCGACGAGGTGCTCGACCACCATGTCTAACGCGGCCTGCCCGGTTCCGACCTGGTAGGTGCCTTTGACTGCCGCCAATCCGAGATCCACGGCCAGCGCCAACGCCCCAGCGTCGGCGTTGGCGTGCACGCTGCGCACCCGCGGCAGCGCCCACGCCGTCGCCGCCTGCACGAACGGGCGCTCCATGTCGGAGCCGAGCACGGCGTCGAACACCTCTGCCAGACCCTTCACCTGCTCGACGACCGGCGGGAATCCGTCCAGGAGGGCAACGACGTCGGTGCTCGCTACGCTTTGCAGGACTTGTCCAACGACAAGCCTGCCCATCTCCGCTGGACTTGACGGGTCTACACCAAGCACCGGAGTCAACGCCTTTGCGAACTGCTCGAACGCATCGTCGCCAGGCTCACCACCGACCTGTGCCAGCGCGTTGGCCACATACGAAGCAGCCGTGAGCCCGCTTGAACCGAGCTCCCGCAGAGCGAAATCACGGGCGTCCAACACCAAGCGCATGCGCGCGGCATCGTCAACCGCCATCCTTTCGAGCGCCATCGCCGGTGATCGAAGCGCATCGGGGAGCGAGTACGTGCTCGGGTCGAACCCTGAGACGAGCGGCGAGGTGAAGCTATCGGGCAAGTGTTGTCCTGTTGGGGCGGAGAAGTATCTCACGATGGAGCGGGGCTTGCAACGGGACGGATGGGTGCGGCGGGGCTGGGGTTGGGGCCGCTACGCTACGGGTAGAACGCCCTGACGGGCGCCTCGGCTTCCCAGCGATGTTGCGTCGCGTCAGATCCACGCGGGTATTAGGAAGCGGGCGGCCGGAGGTAAACCGGCTGACCCGGGTCAGCGATCGAGTCCACGCCACTTCTCGTCGAACTGCGCGAGCCGCGTGGACGAGGCGACGTCGTCTACGAAGTACGGCGGGCTGCCACCCGACCACTCGCCGGTCGGGACCGTACCCGCCTCGAGGTGCTTCGCGGCGATCAGGTCCAGTAGAGCGTAACGGATGTCGCGATCCGTGGCCTCTGCAAGCAGTTGGGCGATGCCTCGTCGGTGAGTCCATCCGTCTATGCTTATTGGAGGCGCCGGCGTGGAGCGGCCCGCCGATGAGGCGGCTGCGACGAGTGCGACGCTTCGCATCAAGAATGCATGGATGAGTCCAGCAATCCCCATCGCGTAGACCGCAAGTATACCGCCCCGCATGAGCGGACGATGGATCGGCCACAGGACCACGAGCAGCACCCCGCCGAGAGCAAGGACCCCGCCCCACGACACGAACTGCCACGCGCGCCCGAGCCGCCCCTGCCAACTCCCCATTACGGTCAGAAAGGCCCGCACCACCAGCGTCAAGAAGCAAACGAACACAACCAACCCGAAGGCATAGAGGTCGTGGCCTGTGGAAAAGAAGCTCGTTGAGTTGAAGGAGTAAACGAGGAAGCTCGACAATGCCCACAAAAGTAATGGCGCAAAAAACAAGGCTCCGAGCCATGTTAACGCCGCCCGCAGCTTGTGGGACATGTCGAAGCCGCGGTCGCGGAACGCTTGCCAGCCCCCCGGCAGGTACGCGAGCGCCAAAATCAGGACTACCACTGCCGGCAGTGCTACCTGGACGACGCCGAACCAGACGCCAGGCTCGATGACGCCCACGTGCGCATCCATCCAAGATATCCACTTCTGGAACACCGACGGCCCCGCGGCGGTGACGGGCCCCGTGGCGGTGACGGGCTGTTCAACAACGGGGGGACCGTAGAACGTCAGGTGTTGTCTGAGAAGTTTGGCAGCCCTGAACATCCCTTCCTGTTTGTAGGAGTCGTGGTAGAACATTCGGTAGACCGTATTAAACGTATGGCTTATAGGATCTATGACAGTAGAAATCAGGTACAAAGCGGGGACAAGCAGCGGAAGGACTACCAGCAACCAACGCTTCCACCAGAACTCGCGGAGCTTGCGTAGGTCTGTGTGGCTCAGCGCCCCCACCCCGACCAGCAGGATGACTAAGCTCAGAGCATCTGGTAAAATCTCTCGCAAAGATGCCACTAAATAGCGAAATTCGTAGTCTGTTATCCCCGACCGTTCCGAGTTCAACGCGTCTGCCAGTGTTTGTTGAACGCGCGTGTTCGCCACGGCAGTGGAGTCGCTCCAGGCCGCGGCGTAGGCCCGCGCGAAGAACGTCTTCGAGGACTTCATGTCGACTATAAAATAATGGAAGATGGTGACTTGCTCGTCGTCCACCTCGCCGAGGTCGCGGAGAGGTTGGACATCCGCCGTCCGCTCCTCGAGGAATGTCTTCACCAGTTCCGTGCTGCGCCCTTCACGGTATACCCTTAGTGCGATCTCGGAGCTAAACTCCGCCGGGCCCGCCGGCGTGTGCGACTCCAGCCACACGACGTGCACCGCCTGTGCCTCCACGTCGCCCAATCCGATATCTACGGTGTAGGGCTTCGAGACCTCCATCGGGGCAAGGGTACTCGCCACAGTCGCATCCTTGTTTTGAAAGGACCCTGCAGGGCGTAGCTGGGCTCCGTTCCGCGTATCGGGTGGCGCTTCCAAGAATGTCTGATCAGCGCTGCGTCCAGCATCTCGCTCGGCGCGCAGGAACGCCTCTGCGTCGTCGATCGTGGCGAACGCAAGCATGCGGTACGTCCAACGTTCCTCCCCCTCGGCGAACAGCTCCGGGTGGTCCGTCCACCACGCCCGGAGCACGTCCTCCTGGACCTCCTCCGTGTAGGTATCCCAAAGCGCCGGCTTGAGGGCGTTCAGCACCCAGGTCCGGACCAGTTCCCGTGCGTAGGCAGGGTCCCCTACCTGTGCAGCCCGGCTCCTGCGCAGCCGCGGAAGGTTCTGGGCGATGATGTCGCGTCCCTCTGGCGTGTCCGCGTCTACGCTCGTCAACCGGGTGTCGTACCGCCGGATTGACGCATCGGAGAGGCCGAGCGCATCCTCCATGAGCCATCGCACGGGTTGGGCAACGTAATACACGCCTAGGCTGGAGGGCAGGACTGCCAGCAGCGTCGATACCACAAGAGCCGGGTAGATGGCCGACGAAACACCGCGCCGCTCGCGGTCCGAGCGCCGGCGCGCGCGGAAAGCGCCAAACGCCCATATTACGAGCGTGAGCGGATTCAGGAGGACGAAGATTGGCCGAAGCCAGCGGGCCCGGGACGCGCGAGCGAGCTGTGCCTCTAAGTCTGCCCGCAGAAACGAGAGCAGCATGCCTGGCCCGGAGACCCGCAGCAGCTCGGGACCGCGGGCGAGCAGGTCATCTTCCTCCAGCGTGTCGATCCAGCCCAACAACGCGGTCTGACCGGACGCGTCGAGCGTACGGACGAAGCGCGCTGCACGAAGCGCCACGTCGTTAAGCCATGGATTCCGGAGCTGGAGCACCCGCGTGAGCAGGCGTCCGACCGTCTCGGGTGGCAGCAGGCCCACCACCTCCAAAGCGAGCTTCATCTGCAGGAGATCCGGACGCTTGGACGTGCCAGAGTTGATGGCGAGGTCCACGTGCTGGACGAGCAACGCGCGCGCTGCGGCAGGGATCCGGTCCGGCTGACGCCCGAAGGCGTCGTCCAGAAAACGGACGGCCCGCGTCACGCGGACCAAGCGATCGGCCGGGAGTGCATCCTCCGGACCGAGGGGGACGGCGGGGAGTCGATCAGGATCGTCCAGCTCCGTAGACCACCAATCATCGCGCGGGTGACTCTCGACGTGCCATGACAGCAGGATCGTGCCCTCCATGACCGTGTCCCCCACCGCTACATGCACTGTCGGCTTGTGGACGTTCTTCGGAACGGTCACGACGACGCACCGCGGCTCTTCAGGGAGCACGGCGTCCGACGCCGCTGCTGCAGTAGGTTCAAGCGCTGTGCCCGCGGGACCCACCACGATCGTCGCCTCGTCGATGCGCAGGACGACGTACGTGTCCGGGGTTGCCGGCTCGTTGGTGGCGCCGACATGCTTGGCCAGCCGCTCCGCGACCGCCTCCACCGTAGGGCAGTCCTCGATCGTGAAGGCGTCATCCGGCAGTTCGAAGCGCTCTCGTAGCGCATCGACGATCTGCGCGCGCTTTTCCACATCGACGCCCGTGTCGGAATCGAGCCCAAGGCCTGGCTGAACCCCGTCGACACCGCCTCCGCAGGTTGCTGCCACAACCACGACCACCGCGTCGAGCACCTCGGCCCGGGTCGGGGGCCGCGCCGGTGGCTGCCACAGCATCACGCGGGGCCTGAGGCCGCGCATCTCCACTTCGTCCCGCGGGTCGGCGGCCTGCCCGCGCAGGCTCGTCGCGGCAGCGTCCACGGCGGCCACGTCCCACCAGTGCCCTCGGTAAACGTGCTCCGCCACGAAGCCGAGGCACCACGCCAGCACGCGGCGCCGCTCGGCCTCGGGCGCGACCTCGACGTGGATGACGAGCGCGTCGCGCTCCTTGCGGTCTCCGATGATGGCTGACAGATCAGGCACGGCGCCTTCGGCCTGCCACCGCAGAGCGAGGAAGTACTCGTTGAAGCGGCGGTGAACGAAGGTGAACGAGTCGCCGTCGCTACCGCGGCGCATGATGCGGACCCCGACAAGGGCATCCACGGCCCCCACAACGTCTACGTCTGACAGGCGCTCGCTGACCGCGCGCAACGACCCTTCGAGGCCGCCGTCGGTGCCGACGAGCATTGCCTCCGCGATCGCCTGTGCCGCGCGCACCACGCGCTCGGCGTTTGCCTCGCCTATACCGGTGACGAGACGCGCCGTAACGAACCCCTCGTAGAGCGCCGCGAGGTCCTTCGGCTCCTGCCCATCGTGCCGCGCCAGGTGGTTGAACAGGAGCATCGCCATGAACGGGTTGCGGGCGTGCTTGAGCCAAGGTCCGCCCCGGCCGAGGAACGCGTCGAGACGCTCTTGGGAGACGCCGCCCCGAGCCTCGGCCAACGCGTGGAGACGCGCGTCCGTAAACGGGCGCAGCTCGACGATCAAAAACTCACGCGCGCGCAGGCGCGGACGTCGGAAGGCGCGGGACGCCACCAGCAGCATCGGCGAGCCTGGCAACGTCACCAGCCGCTCCAGCTGGGCGGAAAGGGCCTGCAGCGCATCGCTCGCGTCGTCGCGGTCCAGGAGGATTGGGATCTCGTCGAAGCTGTCGAGTAAGAACGCCACCCGGCCGGCGGAGATCAACCCGTCAAGGTGGGCGTCGAGGAAGTCTGCGTCCGCCGCGTCAAGGGACCCGCGCAGCGAGGCGCGGATGAACGCGAGGAGACCCAGCGCACCGTCCTCCTCCACGCGGTCCGCGCCCACCCACTGGCGCAAGTTCGCATGGATGGCGAGCACGCCGGTCTGGCCCACCTCCCGCAGCGCATGACGCGCCAGATGGCGAAGGCTGGTGCTCTTCCCGCCGCCCGGATCGCCGAGCAGCAGCAGGCCGTGCGTCGGGAGGTAGGTCCGGCAGGCGTTGGCGAAGTCCAACTCCGTTCGACGGGCCACGGTACCGCTTTCCACGACGTCCACATCTACGTTGAGCGGCGTATAAAGAGCGTCGTTCCAGTCGGCGTCCTCGTCCAGACGCGCCAGCACACGCTCGAGCGATGCGGCCACCTCGGCCAGACGCCGCTCGAAGGCGGCGGGGTCCCCGACGCTCGGAAGCGCGGCGCGACGTGCTGCCGCCCCACGGCGAGCGTACTCAGGGCACGGTGCCGAATGGAGCCCCACGGAGAAGCGGGCGGGGGGTGGGGGGCCTTGCTTTGTGAAGTCTGATTCGCGTTCGACAACGACAACGACGGCT
>CAIWGR010000351.1 GCA_903912275.1 uncultured delta proteobacterium | reverse complement strand
GGTCTACGGCATCGGCATTGCGCCAGAAGCTGGCACCGCGAGCATCCGCATCCCCGACCTGGGCACAGGCAGTTACGAACTCGAACTGCACGACGGCTCGCTGCTCGCCCTGCCAGGCCAGCAGCCCTCCAAGACCGTCCAGGTTGCAACGCGCGGCGCCATGGCCGGCTCGGTGGATGGGGTGGCGCGCATCACTGTGATTCAGCCCTGGCTCCTCCATGTGCAGGCGGGCAGCGCGGCGGGCGATGGCTCCGCGGAGCGCCCCTTTGGCGCCATCGCAGAGGCGGTCGCGCGGCTTCAGGCCGACCGCGCCGCGCCCGACCCCGCAGTGCGCGACCGGGCACAGCTCGGCGAGATTCGCGTTGCACCCGCGCAGGGGCTGCCCGAAGAGCGGCCGCAGCAGGCTGCCAGCTCGGGGAACACCCCCTGGTTTAACTGGTGGCGCAGCCACACCCCCAACACCCAGGTCGCCTGGTTCGACGGCGACACCGCCACGGCGCGCGCCTCCCACCAGTTCTACCTTGAAGGCGCGCTGCAAGAAGACATCGTCATCGAAGGCATGAGCCATCTCCGCATCGTCAACGCCGCCTACGCTGAGCTGCGAGAGCTCGCCGCACTCAATGCAGGTGAAGCGGCCCGTATCGACGAAGAGTATGCCCTGCTCCCCTTCGCGGTGCTTGCCCGTCCGCGCGAGGCCCTCACCCGCTCCTATCGCCTCGAGATTCGCGGCTGCCGCGATGTGCTGGTGGAGGGTCTCTTCCTCTTTGGCAACGAGTCACAGAGCGGCGCGCTGATCACCGGCTCCGCCTCGGTCACACTCAAGCGCTGCATCTTCGCCTTCTTCGCGGCTGGGCCCACCAAGATTGCGGGCACCTTCGCCGTGGGACGCGGACTGATGATCGACAAGTCGGGGCTCACCGGCCCCGCGGACGGCATCCGCCTCGACCAGTGCGAGTTCGGCTGGAACACGGCGGTCCGTAAGAGCGTGCAGGTTCGCGCCGCGGCGCTCGCGGTCTACGGCTCCGCTGTTGCCCTCTCCCGCTGCTACGCCCACCACAACCGGGCCGACCTCGAGCCTGCAGACATCATGGCAGACGCTCAGTCCACGCTTTCGGGCGACGCGAACAACCACCGCGAAGCCAACACGCTCTTCAAGGCGTAGCCAGCGGGCCGCCGAGCCCGCGCAGGCTGAGACGGTAGGGGAGCGGCGAGGCTGCGTCCGTGCGCGACCGCACCGTGACCGTAACGTTGTTGCTGCCACCCGGAACAACGACCGAGGTGCCCTCGCCTGTGAGCGATGCTCCCTGCGCACGGAGGTTGGCTCCCTCATTCACGCGGAGCTCCCAGGCGACGCCGGGAACCCCCGTAAGGCGCAGTTCGGTTCCCGCTCCGCCCTGCGGCGAGACGAGGTAGGTGTCGATGTCGGCCGGCCAACCGATAACGCCCGTGCAGCCACCGCTCGCGCAGGTCGAGGGCGCAGCTGAAAGAGCCTCGTCCTCCTCTGCCAGGAAGCCGGGCCGAAGGCGCATGCGATACCAGAGCGTTGCAGCAGGCACGTTGGCTGGCAGCGTCAGCGATACCACCAACGGCCCATGGGCGTGAAGGCCGAACAGCCCCTCGGTGGTTGCATGCAATCGACCGCCGGCGAGCTCTCGGCCCGCCGCAACGACCACCCAGGTTGTGTTCTCTACAACTCCCCGCAGTTCCAATTCGCCCCGCTCGGCGGCTGCAACCTCCGCGAACGGAATCGCAGTTGCCAGACCCGGCTCGAGCTCCAACGAGCGCCAGGCACCGGCCACATCGGGCTGCTCTGACGGGGCGGAGCAGCCAGCCACCGCAACAAGTGCGGCAAAGGGGGCCATGCGAAGTGGGTGCATCAGGCTAGTGTAGGAAATACCAGGCGACCGCAGCGAGGACGAGAACGGTCGCGATGCCCGCCACCCAGAGCGCCGCTGTGTCGCGACGGACCGGCGAGGGCTCACGCGCGTCAGTCCGTGCTGGCGCCGCCGCCGCCGGCTCCCGGCGGCTCGGCTCACGCTGCGCAGGACGGGCTTCCACCCGGGGAACCGAACCCGTCTGGTAGCGCGTGGTCTTCTCCGGGGCCGGCAGTTCGGTCTTGGCGTCCGATAGGTCTGCCGCGCTGTAGGCGGTCCGGGTGCTCGAAGAATCGGGTACGACGCTCTCGGGGCCCAGAAAGAGGGTCGCATTGGAGGCCGGCGTCGGCACGGGAGCGGGGCGAGGTGCCTCCGCCTTCGGCGCGGCTGGCTTGGGTTCTGCCGCCTTCGGCTCGGCCTGCTTGGCTGCGGCGACAGCCTCTTCGAGCCACGCTGATGACATCAAAAGGGTGCCTTCTGCCGTCGCAGGAGGCGAGATTGGCGCGGGCGGAGCCACGGGCGCGGCAGCGGCGCTGGGCAGCCGCACATCGGCTCGGGTGGCGGCCTGTTGCTGCTCCGCTTCCAGGGCAGCCATCGCGGCGAAGCGAGCATCGGCAGAGATGCCGCCAGTTGCGGCAAAGGCTGCGTCGACCTCATCGGGCTCAGAAGATGCCTCCGCCTCTGCAGCCAGTTCTGCCTCTACGCCGGCGGAGCTGAGGCTGCTTGTCGCCTGCCCAAAGAGGCTGGACAGGGCATCGCCAAGTTCGTCCGCATCGAAGAGCATCGTGGCGTTGCTCTCTGCGGGCAGCGAGCTCTCGGTTGCACCCGGCGCTGGCGCCGCCTCGACCACAGGCTCCGATGCAGGGGCAGGCTCCGGTTGAACTTCCGCCGTCTCAGCCGGGGGCGCGGGCGCCGCATCCACCTCTCCGCTGAGAAGTTTGTCGAGGTCGCCGAAGTCGGCGGAGGTCATGAGCACGGTACCGTTGGCCGGGGGCTCGATGCGCGCTGCCGGAGGCGCAATCGCAGGTGCAGCCGCAGTCGACCCGCGCGGTCGCGGCGGTGGAAGCGGCGCCGACCGGGTCGTCGTCGGCTTCGCAGCCGGCTCGCTAGAGCCCGTTGCACGCTCCTCTACCGATGCGATGGCCGCATCCAACTGGGCCAGTTCATCGGCACCGAAGGAGAGCCCCACCATGGTCCGCTCGCCGGGTGCGGCAGGCTTGTCTTCGGGCGGCGCCTCTGCGCTTTCGAGCGGCAATCCGGGCAACCCAAAAACCGTCTTCTCATTTTCGCTGGCCACGAGGCAACTCCGCTCGAGAAAGGCAAAGCTCCTCTAAGACTTCGCGTCGGAGCGTGTCAATCAGAGCCGCCTCACACGCAGCTCCGAGCCTTCGTTCGACGCCCGCAGCAACCCCTCGCACTGCGTCGCCAGCCGCAGGTCGGCCGCATCATGCGCCACGAGCAGTTCGACCTGCACGCCGTAACGCCGACCGCTCTGCCGCAGGAGCGCTGCCACGCTGGCGAGCAGCTCCGACCG
>CAIWGR010000350.1 GCA_903912275.1 uncultured delta proteobacterium | reverse complement strand
GGCGCAACCACCTGCATCGAGATCGACCTCGGCGATGCCCGCATCATCATTGACGCGGGATCGGGGCTCGCAGACTTGGGGCGCGTTGCGGTCAGCAACCCGAAGCCGACGCTGCTGCTGATGACCCATCTGCACTGGGACCACGTGCTCGGGTTTCCCCACTTCGCGCCTCTCTACATGCCAGGCTGGACGCTCGACATCCGCGGCGTAGCGCGCGACGGCATGGGTGTTCTCGAGGCGCTGCACAGCATCAGCAAGCCGCCGCTCTTCCCCGTCGATCTCCGCATGGCGGCGGCGGCGCAGGTGAGCACCGAGAACCTGCCGAGCACGGGAACCACCGTCTTTCACGGGGCGGAGATCGCCTGGATGCCGGTTGCTCACCCTGGCGGCTGCACCGCATTCTGGTTTCAGCTGGGCGGCCAGAAGATCATCTTCACGGGCGACCTCGAACTCCGGCAGACCGACCTGGGCGCGCTTCACAGCTTTGCCCAGAATGCCGACCTCCTCATCTGCGACGCGCAGTACACCGAGCAGGAATATCTGCGCTACACGGGGTGGGGTCACTCGACCAACCTCGACGCCGCTGCGCTCGCGTTGGCGTCCGGTGCCAAGCGCCTCCTGCTGACACACCACGACCCGCGCCGGACAGATGATGAGATCGACACCATGGTCGCCGATGCGCGCCTGGTGTTTGCCCACACCGAAGCCGCCCGCGACGGCCTCACCGTCTCGGGCTCCTTCTAGCCTTTGGCACCCCTGGCTTCGCGAACGTTGCGTGCGCAATGGATCTGGAGCGACGGCCGCCTCCTTGCCCGCCAGCGCGTCTCGATCGAGGGCGGCACGATCAGTGCAGTGGCGCCGCTCGAACCGGACGAGGCGACCGACCATGCGCTGCTCCTTCCCGCCTTCCACAACGCCCACTCCCACGCCTTTCAGTGGGCGATGCGTGGCGCGACGCAGCACCTCGACGCGGGCCACACGGAGGACGACTTCTGGTCGTGGCGGGACAAGATGTTTGCGGTGGCCGGCGCGCTGGATCTCGACGAAGCCTTTGCTGTCGCCCTCGCCTGCTACCGTCAGATGGTCGCGCATGGGTACGCCTCCGTGGGGGAGTTCCACTACCTGCACCGGCGCCCCGATCTCGGCTGGTATGAGCCCCAGGAGGCGCTGGCTGCGGTGCACTGCGAGGCCGCCCGCGCTGCGGGTCTCTCCATGGTCCTCATCCCCGTCGCCTACGAGCGAGGCGGCCACAACCGGGAGCTGGTCGGCGGGCAGCGCCGATTCGATACCACCGATGCCGCCACCTACCTCGCCTACGCCGCGCGGCTCCGCGACCAGCTGAGCGGCGACGGCGTCTCGGTCGCACTGGGCTGCCACTCGCTCCGCGCCTGTAGCCGCGCCACCCTGCAGGCCGTCGCTCGCGAGGCCAGCCTGCTCGACCTGCCGCTCCACATCCATGCCTGCGAGCAGCGGCGTGAGCTGCGCGAGAGCATCGAAGAGTATGGAGCCGAGCCACTCGAGGTGCTCGCCTCCGTCGGCTTCCTTGGGCCCCACGCGACCGTTGTTCACGGCACCCACCTTGCGGCCGGAGATATCGAGCGCCTCCGCGCGACACGGACCACCGTCTGCGCCTGCCCGACCACAGAGCGCGATCTCGGCGACGGCTTCCTGGAGGCCTACAACCTCATCGAGGCCGGCGTCGCCATCGCCATCGGTAGCGACTCGCAGACCTCGGTCTCTCCCCGCGAAGAGATGCGGCTCATCGAGTTCCATGAGCGGCTCAGGCGCGAGCGGCGCAACGCCCTCACCTACCCCACGCGTGCGCTGCTGCAGCCCTCCGCCAGCCTGCTCTCCGCAGGAAGCCGAGCAGGCGCAGAGGCGCTGGGGCTCCGGTCGGGGCGCATCGCAGCGGGCCTCGCAGCAGACCTCGTCGCACTCGCCGCACCAGCCCCGCTCGCAACCCAGGAGGAGGCGCAGACGCTGCTCCACACCTGGCTCTTCTGCGATCCCGCGCCACCCTTTGCACAGGTCTACACCCGAGGGCTGCCTCGGCTCCTGACCTGACGGAGCACCGTCGGGAATGGAGCCAGCCATGCCGATGTTACGCGGCCGCCCGTGGCTCTCTGCCTTGACACTGACGCATCGGGACAGATACCTGCCGCACACCCGTTACTGAGAAGATGCCATGGGTCTCGCCGACTACTTTTCGAAAGAAGCCAAGGTTCAGCGAACACGGGCAGGCTGCCTCAAGAAGCTGACCAACATGTACTACCAGTCGGCCGACCGGCTCGATGCGGTGCAGAGCGCAGCCGGTCTGGTGCGCGGGGGCGACACGGCCTCGATCCGCGTGCTGCTGGCCCGGTTCGAGCACATCGCCCCCAACTACACGACAGACCAGCAAGAAAAGCAGTTCACCTTCGACGTGCTGGTCGATCTCGGCAGCGGCATCGCAGACGAGGTGGCCGCCTATGCGCAGACCACGAAGTCCTCGCCCCACTGGGCGCTCAAGGTGCTGGCCCGATTTTGGTCGATGGAGAAGCGTCGCGCCTTTGTGCTCGAGCAGCTCCGCGCGATGAACAACGACTATTGGCGTTCGCCCGACCGCAAGTTCGCCATGCTTCAGGAGGCGGCTGAGCTGGTGGATGACGAGGTCTGCGCCGCGCTGCTGCCCTTTGTGGACGACCATCACGAAGATGCTCGGATTCATGCGCTCGGCGCCCTCTTCGGCCAGAAGTTCGCGCCGGCGCGCGAGGTCATGGTGAGGCGGCTCGAGGTCGAGGAGAGCCAGCGCATCTCCCGCATGATTCTGGATGGCTTCATCACGCTCGGCTGGTCGGTGGCCGGCGCCGAAGAGGTCATCGCCCGCAAGTTCCGCTGGGAGTATGCGGTGAACGCAGCGGGCCTGCTCGAGAAGCGGGGCTAGGGGCGGGACCGCCGCCGCCGGAGGGCCAGCAGCGGGAGCAGCAGCCAGAGGTCGGAGGGCGAGCCTGCGGCGGAGCAGCCATCCGTCGCGGCGCCGGATTTGTCGGTGGGAAGCGGGTCGGCCTCGGGTTGGCTCCAGCTCTGCTGCGCGCAGGTTCCGGCCTGGCAGCGCTGACCCTCGGCGCAGTCGCTGTCGGCAACACAGAGCGCCAGACAGGCGCCGCTCGGCGCGCAGAACTGGCCGGCAGGGCAGCCAGAGGTGGCGCAGCGTGAGGGCGGCGCGACAGCCGTCGCCTGGCAGAGGAAGTCCTCGGCATCGGAGGTGGTGGTGTCTGCGAGGCATCGCTGCGTGCCGTCGCTCACCTGGTTGCGGCAGGTCTCGGGCGACTCGTCAGCGAAGCCGTCTGCGTCGTTGTCGTAGCCGTCGCAGGCCTCGCGACCGCAGGCCGCGAAGTCGGTGTCGGCGCGGTTGGCGACCACCTCGAGGCAGCGGAGGGCATCGTTCTCATCGAGCAGCGTCGCGCGCAGCAGGCTGTTGCGCCGGCTGAGCGGGTTCTCCCAGCAGAGGACGAAGTCTTCGCTGGCGCCCGGCTGGATGGCCCGTCCGATCTGCATCGGCCCACCGACGCGGGTCGTCGCAGCCTCGACAAGGTCGATGGCGACGCGGGCACTGGCGGGAATGACGGTGGCGCCGGTGTTGGTGACCGTGACGAGGAGCGCCATGCACTCTGTGCCGCCCGTGCTGGTGGTGCAGGTGGCGTAGTCGAAGTTGGGATCGCCTGCGTGGACCTGCGTGATGGCGAGGGTCGCGCTACGGCCGACCTCGTCGACGAGGCCGTCGCAGTCGTCGTCTTCGCCGTTGCAGATTTCTGTCAGCGCCGGGCTCTCGACGGCCTCGCAGTGGACATCGAGGCCGTCTGCGTCGCAGACAAAGGCGCTGCTGTTGGCGCAGACGCCGGTGCCGACGGTGCAGCTGTCGCCGAGCGTCAGGAAGGTCTCGTCTTCGAGGCCGTCACAGTCGTTGTCGAGGCCGTCGCACCGTTCGGCAGAGGGGACGGTATCTCCGACGCACTCTCCGAAGACGCCGCCGGCGCAGGTGGCTGTGCCGGCACCGCAGACACCTACGCCGAGGCTTGCGCCCGTGCCGGCGTAACAGGTGGTGGTGAG
>CAIWGR010000349.1 GCA_903912275.1 uncultured delta proteobacterium | reverse complement strand
GGTGGAGCTTGCCGCGACGATCTGCAGCGAGCTGCTGGGCGACGACGAATCGGCAGAGGCACGCCACCGGCTGGTTGTTTCGCAGCTGCCTTCGCATACTGGGGCGCTACGTTCGTTGGCTGCGCTCTGTGGGCGTGCCGGCCGGCGCGCTGAGGAGCTTGCCTGGCTTGAAATGCTGGCAGGATTTGCCGCGACGCCTGCTGAGGCAGCGGCGGCCTGGATGGCGGCGCACGACGGAGCGATGGCTTCGGGCGAGCCGCAGCGCGCCGTTCAGGCGGTGGCGAACGCGCTTCGCGTCGATCCTACGACGCCGCGGGCGCGAGATCTGCTTCGGGCCTATGCGCAGTACGAGGAGACCGCGCTGTCTGCGGTGCCGCTCCTGATCGAGTTCGGGAGGTCGCAACAGTCCTGGGAAGACCTGGATGTCGGGCTGACGATGGCGCTCGACGGGATTGATGGCTCGGGGCTTCGCGAGCCCCTGCTTCGCGAGCAAATGACGCTGCGTTCGGAGTCGCTCGGCGATGGTACGGGCGCGTTGGAGCGGGCGTTGGAGATTCTGGCCTACCAGCCGATCGACCTCCCAGCTCTGGAGATCGTGTTGGCTCACGCAGTTCATTCCAGCTCGGTGGAGTCGGTCATTGAACGGGCGCTTACCGTGCTCGAGGGGCGTCCGGCCGGCATGGGTGACAACGCCGCTATCGGTTGGATCTTGCGGTTGGCCACCGCCCACGCGGTGTCGGCCTCGACCTCGACGCGGTGCGCACGGCTCGCGCTGTTTGTCTCTTCGACCGACGCGGCCGCGCTCCTCTTGCTGGAGCGAGGCCTGCGCCAGAACCGCGATGATGCGGGCCTGCTGGCCCTGCTCGAGTCGCGTGTCGAAGGGCTGTCCGGAGAAGCGCGCCTAACGCTGTTTGACGAGATGGTGCAGTTGGGGAGTCGGCTCGGTGCCGCGCCCTCGGTGCGGCAGAACTGGGCGCGCGCGGCCTATCGACTCGAGCCGACGGCGGCGCGCTACGCGGCACTGAGTGATATCATGAGCGAGGATGGCGATGCGCGCGGTGTGGCCGAACTCGGTGCGGAGCGCGTCGCGCAGACAGAGGATGCAGACGAGCGCAGGCAGCTCAGGCTGCTCGTAGCCTACCAGTTTGAAGTGGGCTGTGATGACCCAGCTGCAGCTGCAGGCTTGGTCGCCGATGCACTTGCGGAGGAGCCGGCTGACATGTCGTTGCGGCGAGAACTCGCAAGGCTGCTGAAGTCTGCGGGCAACGGCGCCGCGCTCGTCGCGGTCTTTGAGGAGGGCGCGCGGCTCGCAAACGGGCCGGCGCGCACCGCGTGGCTCCTCGAGAAGGCAGGCGCAGAAGCAGTGGTGAATGGCGACCTGCGTGCAGCGGCCGACACGGCTTCTGCGGCAGTCGCGGCAGCACCGGAAGATGACGCGGCCTTCGACGCATGGGCTGGCTACCTCGAGCAGCTTGAGGCGGGCAGTGAACTTCGCGCGGCCTACCTGGCACGTGCGGAGCAGGCGGAGGGCAGTGCGGCGGCAGTTCGCTGGCGGCTGAAGGCCGCACTGGCGCTGCCGCGAAGCATCGCCAACGACCTGACGGCGGAGACGGAGCTTCATCACCTCCTCGAGGAGGCGCCGAACGATGAAGAGGCCCACGCGGCGCTCGGTAGCCGGTTGGCGCAAGCGGAGCGTTGGAGCGAGCTACGGACACTTCTGCTGGCGCGCCTCTCGCGCCAACCAACCGCCATCGCCGAGGGCTCGACGTTTGAGCTGCTGAAGGCAAGCCTGAGAGCAGAGAAGGATGAGTCGGAGCTGTTCAGCATTTATCGACTCCGCGTCGTTGCGGCGGTGGACGATCTGAAGGCTGTCGCCGAATTTGAGCGGCTCGCGCGCGGTCGCGGGTCGTGGGACGATGTCTACCTCGCGCTCAGCGGACGGGGCGCAATCGCCTCCACCGTCGCCGAGCGGTCTGAGGCACTTCGCGAGGCGGCCACCATTGCCTGGGAGAAGCTGCGCGACGCAGTACGTGCGGTTGATGCGATGGCAGGTGCGCGGCGACTCCTCCCCGAGGACACCGCGTTGTGTGAGGCCCAACTCACGTTGCTCGCGGAGGCAGGCATGTTTGAAGAGGCCGAGGCGCTTCTGCCCGGCTACGACGCACTGCTGGAGCGGAACGGACAGGGCGCTGATCGCCACCGTGTCCCCTTCCTGCGAGGGCAGTGGCTCCTCGCGCGCGGCGAGCTCTCGGCGGCCCGTGCGGTACTCGACGAGAGTTTCGAGATGAACGGAACGTCGATTCCGACCATTCTTGCGCTGGGTGCGCTGCTTCGTCAGTTGGGTGAACGTGAGGAGTCTCTCCGCGTGCTTCAGACGGGCCTGCTCTACCAGCACTCGATTCAAGACCCCGCAGTGAAGGTCGAACTCTTCTGTCTGCTCGGCCACCTACGGACCGATGTCGGTGACCCACGCCGCGCCCGTGAGATGTTCTCTCGCGCCCTGGCTGTTGATCCGGAGCATGCGGAGTCACTTGAAGCACTCAAACAGTTGCCCGCCTAGCGCCGGAGTCTCTTCGATGGATGGAGTTCGATTTCAAGCCATTCGCCTGCTCCCGCGCAGGCGGCTTACACGCCTTCTCGGTCGCCTCGCGGCGATGAAGGTGGCGCCCGCCGCTCGTGCCACGCTTTACGGGGCCTTTGCGGCAGCCGTGGGGGCCAAGCCGGAAGAGGCCGAGTCGCCGATGGCCTCTTACGACTCGTTTGACGCCTTCTTCACGCGGCGACTCAAGCCAGGTCTGCGCCCATGGTCGGCGGCGGACGATGGCGCCGGCATGCCCTGCGATGGGCGTCTCGATCAGCTCGGTCGGGTCCGCGACGGCAAGCTCATTCAAGCCAAAGGTATGGAATTCGGACCGCAGGGTCTACTGGGCACGGACATCCCGTTATCGTGGGCGAACGATGCGTGGTTCGTCACGATCTACCTTAGCCCTGCTGACTACCATCGCGTCCACATGCCGGTCGCGGGTCAGGTGACCGAACTCCGCCGGATGGGCGGTGAACTATGGCCCGTCAACGCACTGTCGGTGAGGCAGGTGGACCGTCTGTTCGAGGTGAACGAGCGGCTGTCGGCTCAGTTTACGATGCCCGACGGTCGGCGCGCCGCGATGGTGATGGTTGCAGCGACGGTTGTTGGCGGGATCGGTCTCGCGCCGCCACTTCCGCCGGTCGAAGGTGCGGGAGCAGTCTGGCATGCGTCGGATGCTCCGATATCGCTCGGTCCCAACGACGAGTTCGGGACCTTTCACATCGGCTCTACCGTTGTCATGATGTTCGAAGATGCGGAGCAACGCTGGGAGCCGGCGCCCGGCGCCGTTGTCGGCGAAAAGGTGCGGCTCGGTGAGCCACTGTTTCGGTTGCGCGCGACTCCGTAGCGCTGCCAGCGCGGCGTTGATTCGCTGATGGGTGTGGAGAGCATGGAACAGTCAAACCAGCAGCGCGAGATGGAGCCAATCGTTGTGTTGAGCCGGCTCACGGGCCATGGCTTGCCTGGCGTGGCAGAGCCGTTTGCGTGGCTCGACGCGCTCTTTGTCGACCCTCCGCCGCGCCTGCTGCGCGTGCTGCACGCGGACGAGGTGGAGGCGGTTCTCGACGATGCGCTGATGGAGGACGACGCAGACGAACCCGATGCTGAGCTGGCACGCCTCGATGAACCACCGGTGGCGCCGGCGGAGGTCGTGTCGCCCGCTGCAGCACCAGCGACTGTGCCTGTGGCTGCGGCTGCGGCCGCGGCTGCGCCTGTTCCGGCTGTGGCTGCGGTAGGGCGTGACCCGCTCGCGAGCATGGTACTCGACGCCCTTCGCGGCCGGCCTGCTGCTGCTGCGCGCGTGGAAGAGCAGCGCATGTTCGGCCGATTCTGGCACGACCACCTGCCGCAGCCAAGCGCGCGTCGCAGCGGCCGCGAGGTCGATTTTGTTGCGCAGGTCTGCGGTCTCACGCCCGGCGCCCGGGTGCTCGATGCCGGTTGTGGGGCTGGTCGCCACGCGTTTGAGTTCGCCCGCCGCGGTTTCATCACAACCGGCGTCGACCTGTCGGAGGAGTTGCTCGCGGTGGCGCGCGCCCGTGCTCAGGCGGGCTCCTCTCTCACGCTTGTGCATGACGACCTTCGCACGCTGACCTTCGCGCGGGAGTTTGATGCCGCGGTGCTGCTCGATAGCACGCTCGGACTGCACGAGGACGGCGAGACGGTAGAGATTCTCCGCCGGCTGTCTTCCAGCCTCGTGCCAGGCGGTCGGCTTGTGGTGGAGGTGCTCAACCGGGACTTCGTTCTCGACGAGATGCCGGCCCGCAAGTGGCTTGAGACGGCCGCGGCCGTCATCCTCGACGATGTTTCGTTTCATCCGGAGACGAGCCGTTTGCGCGTCAAACGCAGCGTTGCGCCGCACGGGCAGAAGGCGGTGGACTTCAGCTATTCGCTTCGGCTCTACGCGCTGCACGAACTCCGCGTCCTGCTATCGCTCGCAGGATTCGAGGTTGTGGAAGTTGCCGGCTCGATCCATCAGCGGGGCGCCTACCTAGGCAGCCGCGACCGCTCGATCTGGCTGCACGCCCGTCGCCGAACCGGGTCGTAGCTCCGAGGCTATTTGGCTGCGGCTGCGGTGAAGGTTGCGTCGGCGATCACGCCCTCTTCCGAGAGCGTGAAGCCGTCGACCGCCTTCTGCATCGTGCCAGTGACCGTGACCACCCCGCCCTCTTTGATGGCAGCCTCCGCATCGCGCTCAAATCCCGTGACGAGGAGTGTGAGGTCGGGTCGATTGAGGTCGGCGAGCGAAAAATGGGGCGGCAGGCAGCCCTCTGTCGCGCCGCACCGGTAGGCTTCGACCACCCGACCCTCCACGACCACCGATTGGCCGAAGAGCTCTGCCCGGTGCTTGCGAAGGCCAGCGGCGGTCCAGTTTCCTGTGGCGGTCTTCTCCACGAGGTCAAAGGCCTCCGGCGGCGGAACCGGGGGCAGGTTCAACTTCGCCGGAGGTTTGGTATCGACCTTGACCGCTGCAGCCTGCTGCTGGCAGCCCGACGCAGCAAGGAGCGCGAGGCCGAGTAGGAGACGAGCGGAGATCGCCATGTTACTTCTTGCCTCCGCGCGGCGCGAGCGTGACGGCGAACGGCCGGCCCCCGACCTCTTCGTTCTGTACCGCCGCGACGACATCCTTGGCGAGGTCTGCGCGAACCCGGAGCGTGGCTGTCGTGGGAGCGAGCGTGACGCCGTCGAAGTCCTCCGCATCGAAGCCTGTGAGGACAGCGAGCTTGGCAGCCAAGACGTCAGAGGAGGCGAACTGATCGAGTCCCATGTTCACGCGGAGAGTGACCAGCTTGATGGGCTCCGGCTCGGGCATGGGGAGGGCAGGCGCCGTGTTTCCGCGGCCCGCGCGGCCACCACGATCGCGGCGGTCGCGGTCAGGCCTCGGCTTGCGCTCTGGGCGAGCGTCGGGGCGGGGCTGGCGGTCGGCCTGCGGGGCAGGCGCGGGAGCCGCTGCCTTGGGCGGACGGGGCTCCTGGCTGCGCTCTTGATTGCGCTCCGGACGGGGCCCACGGTCGGCAGCCTTCGCCTGCTGCAGTGCCGGCCGGGCCGGTTGCTGAACGGCCTGCGATGCTTCCGGTCGGGGCGCGCCCTCACCCTGAATCAGGGCACGGTACATGCGGCGGGGGCCGTGTGACTTCTCGATTCCGGGGTGAGATTCTGCGAGCTCAACGGCGCGCTCGATCTCGATCTGGAAGGTCTGAGCGATGGACTCATCCATCCGCCAGCGGCCACGGCGGCGCGACTTGTGCACATTGGAGAGCCACTGGAAGACGGCCTCGGCGGTCGCGTCACCGCCGGTCGAGCCGGCTGCGGGTGCGTCGTCGGGGCGGCGGTCTTCCGCGTCCTGCGCGTCGTCGGCCTTCGATACGGGCGGCTGGGGTGCGGGCGCAGGCTGGGCGGGGCGCTCCTCGCGGCGGGGCGGCCTCTCACCGCGGGGCTCGCGTTGTTCACGGGGCTCGCGTTGTTCGCGAGGGGGCCGAGGCGCCGGGGCCTCTGCAGCCGCGGGCGGCGTAGCAGGTAGGGCAGCAACGGGCGGGGTGGCCTCTGTCGGAGCAGGCGCTTCGAAACCGGCAGCAGCGTGCTGCGTGGTGTCGATGTGTGCAGCGAAGGCCAAGAACTTGGCAATCGTCCTGCCGCCATCCTCACGTGCGAGGATGCGTCGAGCCAGCGGAAGAAAGTCGCCGTAGATGAGCTCTTCCGAGCCATCGATGTGGTGGACGAGCTGGCCAATGGCGCGGTCTGCACGGGCCTCGGCGACGGTCGTCGAGGAGGGCAGGCTGCGGATCTCCATGGGGATGCCGAAGAACTTCCGGAGCGCCTGATGACAGGTCACATCGGCAGCGGTCAGCAGGGAGTAGGCCACGCCGAACTGACCGGCACGACCGGTTCGGCCGGTGCGGTGGATGTAGACTTCAGCGGACTCAGGCAGGTCATAGTTGATGACGGCCGGGAGCCCGGAGATGTCGATGCCGCGGGCGGCAACATCGGTGGCGACGAGGAACTGGATGGAGTCGCCCCGCATCCGAGCAAGGGCCCGCTCACGCTCATCTTGGGAGAGGTCGCCGTTGAGAACGCCTGCGTTGAAGCCCTCAGCAAGGAGTGCCTCGTGGATGCGGAAGGTGGCTGCGCGGGTATTGGCGAAGACGATGGCACCTTCGATGCTCTCGGTCGCGAGGACGCGGAAGAAGGCCTCGAGCTTGGTCCCCATCGGCGTGCTGAAGGCGACATGCTTGACGCTGCGGGCACCGACCTCGTCGGAGGAGCAGTCGACCTCTTCGGGGTTGTTGAGCAGGTCTGCAGAGAGGCGCTTCACATCCTCGGCGATGGTCGCGCTGCAGAGGAAGGTTTGGCGGTTCTTGGGCAGCATGCGCGCGATTTCGCGAACATCCTTTTCGAAGCCGAGGGAGAGCATCTCGTCGGCCTCGTCGAGGCCGAAGAAGCGGACCTTGGCGAGGCTCAGCCGCTTGCGCTTGACGACATCGAGGAGGCGCCCCGGCGTTGCGATGACGATGTTGGCATCAGCGACGAGGGCGAGCTGCTCCTCGAACGAGGAGCCGCCGTAGACCGCGGCAGTCTTGATTCCGCGACGCGAGCCGAGAAGGTCGATCTGACGAGCGACCTGCTGGGCGAGTTCGCGCGTGGGTGCGAGTACGAGGCCGAGCACGCCGTCAACGGGCGGCTCGATCTGCTCGATCATCGGGATGCCGAAGGCGGCCGTCTTGCCGGTACCTGTCTGGGCTCGCAGGATGGCGTCTTTGCCAGCAACGAGCACGGGAATGGCCCCGATCTGAATCGGGGTGGGTGTGGTGAATCCGATCTCTTGGATGGCGAGAAGCGTAGCCTCGGAGAGGCCGAGGTCGCGGAAGGTGGTTTCTGACATGCTGAGAGGTATCCCGTTGGGATGGAGGGGCAGCCCGACTGGGCGCCCCGAGAGGGCCTGTCGCGGCTAGCGAACGGGCTCGAAGGAGGTGATGACGATGCTCTTCGGGGTCTGGAAGAGGTTGCGCGTACCGGCGTTGACGAAGTCGGCGTCGGAGGAGCAGGTGGTCCCGGGGCGGCAGATGATCGGGCTGACGCGGTTGGGGCCGGAGGGGAGGTCGATGGCGGCGTAGGTGCCATCGGAGTTGGTGGCGGCACGGCCCGGGAGCGGGAGGGTGTCGTTGGGGTTACCGTTGAAGTAGGAGAGCTTGGAGTCGCCGTCGAAGGAGATACCCACGGTGGCGTTGACGATGCGCTGGGGAGCCGGAAGGGCGCGGTTCGGGTCGCCGCAGTCGCGGATGGTACCGGCGATCGCGCCGTGGGTGTCGTCGATTCCGCCTGCGAGGCCGACAGCCGGCGGGATCGTGCGCCAAGCGCCGTCGCTTACGGTGTTGGCGCCGAGCCGGATGAAGCCCTCAGCATTCTTGAGGTCGGCCGGCGTAAAGAGGCCGTACTCCCAGGTGTCCCGCCAGCGCGACTCACGGCCCGAGACCTTGATGGCCATGCGGGTGTTGGTGGGAAGTTCGACGGTGGTCTCGTAGTAGGCCTCTTCGTCGCTCGTCGGGTTGGCGGGGTCGGCGACGGAGATGGTGTGGGAGTAGATGAGGGTCGAGGGACCATCGGCCAGCGCATTGTCGACAAGGCGCTGCTCGCAGGCAGCCTTGACGCCCGCGTCGGTGATCTGGGTGCAGTTTCCGATGAAGGCGTAGCACTTGTCGAGCGAGTCGATGATGGCGTCGGCGGCGCCCGCCTTCGTCAACGCTGCCTCGGCGGCGGCGACCATCTCGGTTGCTTCGCTGGGGGGCGTAGCGCCGAAGGCGTTGTCGCAGCGGCAGGCGTCGAGCTGGAAGCAGGCGATAAAGGCGGCCTCGTCGTCGGCCTCAAGGCCGCGGCACTCCGAGAAGTAGAGGAAGGGGAGAAGCAGCGTCTCGTTGTAGTGAGAGACGCAGAGGTTGATGGGCTGCGAGCCCGAGCCGAACCGCTTCACATTTCCGCGGAGTTTCGCGGTCGCATCACCGGCGCCGGGAGCGAAGAAGGTCGCATCATCGCCGTAGCAGTCGACGTTGGGCAGGTCGGTCAACGGCAGGAATTGGTCTTCCTCCGCGAGAGCGGCAGGGTCGGATGCCGAGAGGAGGCAGACGTTGTTGATGCAGCGCTGGGCGGCGCCAGTGTTGGGATCGGGCGGGCAATCGGAGGTCGCCTGGCACTCGAAGTAGATTCGGGCGATATCGTAGCCCCCGGGCTCGGAGGTGTCTGCGCCAGTGTCGCTCTCGCCGGAGCCAGAGGTGTCTGCGCCAGTGTCGCTCTGGCCGGAGCCGGAGGTGTCTGCGCCAGTGTCCGAGACGGTCCCCGTGTCGACAGAATCGCCCGTGCATGCCGGCGCCGCGGCGAGCAGAGAGAGAAGGGCGATGGTACGAAAGGTTGGGGTCGTCATGAGCAACGCTCCAGAGGTCGTGAAGGTGGGAAAACAGGCCCGTAGTCCAAGCCGCAGCGGGGCGCAAAATCAAGGAGAATCGGTGCGCGGCGCTGTGTCGGCGGGGCGGCCGCGTCGTGCCGTTGATCGCGACAGGCCAAAAGCTGCTTGACGGTGCTGGAGTCATCTCGTATAGGGCCGCTCCCCTTGGTACCCCCAAGACAACTCCCAGGCGCTTAGCTCAGTGGGAGAGCACCTCCCTGACACGGAGGGGGTCGGCGGTTCAATCCCGCCAGCGCCTACTTGGCAGGTCAGTCTGTCAGTGAATGTAATTGTGTGATCGGGAGTGACCCTCCCCCCTGTTCGAGTGAACCCATGCCCAAGATGAAATCCAATCGCGCGGCGGCTCGTCGCTTCTCGTTCACGGCGAGTGGCTTGGTGAAGCGTGCCAAGGCCGGCGCCCGCCACATTCTGACGAAGAAGTCGTCGAAGCGGAAGCGGCGCCTGGCGCAGAACGGCGTCTTGGGCGACTGCGATGCGGGTCACGTTCGCAAGATGCTGCCCTACGGCGCGCGCTAGTTCTCTCTCTTCGTTTCTCTTCGTCATTTCCACTTAGGTTTAGACATGCGCGTTAAAAGAGGCTTCCGGGCCCGCCGTCGTCGTAACAAGTTGTTGGCGCAGACCTCGGGTTTCCGTGGTCGTCGCGGCACAATCTTCCGGGTTGCTAAGAACTCGCTCTTCAAGTCTCTCCAGTACGCCTACCGCGACCGGCGCAACAAGAAGCGTGAGATCCGGGGTCTCTGGATCATCCGTATCAATGCTGCAGCCCGCGCCAACGGTATCTCTTACAGCCGTCTCATCCACGCGCTCAAGGTTGCCGGCGTCGAGCTCGATCGGAAGGTCCTCGCGGCCATCGCGCTCCAGGACCCCGAGGCCTTCACCGCCTTGGTCAAGTCGGTCGCAGCCTAAGTCCCTCGGCGTGCTGCCACAGCCTCCGCGTTGAAGCGGTAGCCGCCTACGATGCAAATCAGGCTGCCGCCCCCACGGCGGTCGAACCCAGCGGCGCTACCATGAATGCTCCTACACTTTCCGC